>NZ_VUNS01000006.1 GCF_009695545.1 Victivallis lenta
TTCGCTTTTTAGGACAGCTGATTTACAACAAAGGGGGGCTACTTTTGAGAATTGGTGTGAAATAGATGAAAATGAGGGGGCGTAATCAGAAAATTACGCCATTTTGAAAATTGTTAGGACAGGTGTGTAGAAAAATATCAATATTTATGCTTTTTTTATATGATTTAAATTTAGTGAATATTTTCAAAACCAGAGAAATTGTTTTTTGGGCGGAAATAACTAAAATAAAATTATGATGTATTGTAATCGTTTTATATAAAGTTTTTCAGGGGTACTGGTATTCCGATTTTTACTCTTGATGATATTACTGAATGCCCAAAAGGCTCAAAAGAAATTTTTAATTGTAATATTATGAAATAAATGAAGGGAAAAGTCAATATCCATTCTGAAAAATTTGCGATTTTCCGCGTGATGATCCGGCTGCGGGGCCGATGAACTGTTTTCATGCTGAAAAGTTCGAAAACTGCTTGCAAAAAACAGATTGCGGGGCAAATTATAAGGATGGATTTTCAACGGCGGAACTGATTTTGAGGTGCAAGGTGATCGAACTTGATTTTGAAAAGTCCGGCGGACTGATTCCGGCAATTGCGCAGGATGCGGACGACGGCGCCATTCTGATGATGGCTTACATCAACCGCGAGGCGTGGGAGGAGACGCTCTCCACCGGCCGGGCGGTCTATTTTTCGCGCAGCCGCAACAGATTGTGGCGCAAGGGGGAGGAGTCCGGCAACGTCCAGCTCGTCCGGGAGATTCTGGTCGACTGTGACGGCGATACGGTCGTCTTCAAGGTCGAACAGATCGGAGGGGCCGCCTGCCATACCGGCCACCGCAGCTGCTTTTTCCGCAAAGTCGATTCCGGCGCGCTCGTCGAGATCGCCCCGGTTCTCTTCGATCCCGCCAAAGTGTATAAGAAGTGATCATGAAAGAGTGGATGGAACAACTCCGGAAGGAGTTTCCGGGCCTGAAAGTCCGGAGTGACGTGCCGTATGCCGAGCTGACCACGCTCGGAGTCGGCTCCCGGCTGCCTTACCTCGCGGAAATCGCGGACGAAAAAGAACTGGCGGCGGTTTTGAAGTTCACCGCCTCCGCCGGGATTCCGGTATTCATCCTCGGCGGCGGCACGAACCTCGCCGGGATGGACGAGCCGTGCCCGAAACTCGGGCTCCGGCTCTCGAAAGCCGGGTTTTCGGGGGCGGAAAAGGAGGACGGGAAACTCCGGGCCGGTGCGTTCATCCGGCTGCCGGAGCTGGCCCGCAAAGCGGCGGAGGCCGGTTTCGCCGGGCTCGCGCCGCTGGCCGGAATTCCCGGTACGCTCGGCGGGGCGCTTCGCATGAATGCCGGAGCTTCGGGCGCCGACATCGGCGGATTCACGGCTGAAGTGACCGGCTTCCGGCTTGACGGCTCCCCGTTCCGGCAGGAGGGGGCGCAGGTCGTCTGGGGGTATCGCAGCAGCTCGATTCCGGAGGATGTTTTCATCACCGGCGCGCTTCTGTCGCTGCCCGCCGGAGAGCCCGCTGCGGAGCTGGCGGCGATTGAGGCCGAAGTGCTCGAACGCCGCCGCCGGGAGCCCTCCGGCCGCAGCGCGGGGTGTGCGTTCCGGAACGTGTCGCCGATGGACCCCGCCGGGCGTCTCATCGACGAGTGCGGGTTGAAAGGCTGCCGGATCGGCGGCGTGAAGGTCGCTGCCGAACATGCGAATTATGTGGTCAATACCGGCAATGCGAGCGAAGCGGAGTATGTCGAACTTCTCTCCGCCGTGCGCCGCGCCGTGGCCGAGCGGCACGGCTTCTATCTGCGGCCGGAGGTGAAATTCCTGAATCCGGAGTCGGAGAAGAAGGTGCTTGCCGCAGCGGAGCCGCCGAAGGTGAACGTCCTTTACGGCGGTTCGTCGAGCGAGCGGGAGATTTCACTCATGAGCGGCCGCGCCGTGGCCGACGCTTTGCGCAATGCCGGATTTTCCGTCGTTCTGACCGATGTGACGGAGTGCCGGCTTTACCCGGAGATGCTGGAGGCGGACGTGGTCTATCCCGTGCTGCATGGCGGCTACGGCGAGGACGGCCGGATTCAGAAGATTTTCGAGGAGAACAACCTGCGTTTTGTCGGTTCCGGCAGCGCCGCGAGCTTGCTCCTGATGGACAAAATCGCGAGCAAGCGGCTGATGGACCGCTTCGGCATCCCGACCGCGAAGTGGGCGGTGGTTTCCGGGCGGGAGCGGCAGTTTCCGGAGGAACTGAAACTGCCGGTGATCCTGAAGGCCCCGATGGAGGGATCGACGATCGGCATTGTGAAGGTCGAGACGGAGGCGGAGTGGGAGAAGGCGCTCGACGACGAACTCAGGCTCGCCCCCGAAATTCTGGTCGAGGAGTACGTCCGCGGGATTGAGATCACCGTGCCGATCGTGAACGGCCGGATTCTGCCGGCGATCGAAATCAAAAGTCCGCACGGCTTCTACAATTACGATGCGAAGTATGTTTACAAAGACGGACACACGGAGTATTTCTGCCCGGTCGTTTCCCTGTCCGGCGAGGTGGTGCGGAAGGCGTCGGAGTATGCGCAGCTGCTCTATCTCGGCGCCGGGAGCCGCGACATCCTGCGGGTCGATTTCATCGTCGGGGCCGACGATATTCCGTATATGCTCGAAGGGAATTCGCTGCCCGGCTGCACGGCGACAAGCCTGGTGCCGAAGGCGTCGAAGGTCTCCGGCATCAGCTTTGAACGGATGACCTCGGGCCTGGTCTACGCTGCGATGAAGCGTCCGCTGGTCCGCTCCGGGGCCGGCCCGGCTGCGGAGCCGGCGGCGTTGCCGGCGCTGCGTCCGTCCCGGCCCGGCGCGGCGCCGAATCCGGCGCTGCTCAGGCTTTGCCGCTGGATGTTCCGGATCGCGCTTGTGCTCTGCGCGATTCCGATTCTGGCCGTCGGTTTTCAGGGGCTGCTCGCCGGGATATCCGGCGCATGGGTCATGATTGTGAACGGACTTTTTCTGCTCTGTGCGGAGTTCATTTTCAAATGGTTCAATTTACTGGAGAGAAAAACGAAATGATGAAGTCGGGTAAATTCGCCGCGGTTTTCGCCGCGTTCGCTTTGGGTCTGGGTTCCGCCGTCCATGCGGCTCCGCCGCAGCAGCAGACGGTTGCGGCCGCGACCGGTTCCGTTGCCCCCGAACTCGACGTGGCGGCCTGGGCGCAGGGCGGGGAGGTCAGGCTTTCGGAGCTGAAAGGGAAGAAATATGCGGTCCTTTTCTTCTGGACGATCAGCAAGCAGGGAACCGAAAATTTCGCCGATGTCGCAAAGCTCGCGAAGGAGTATGAAAAGAAGGACGTCGTCTTTATCGGCATCGGCATCGATTCGGCCGATGCGGTGAAGAACTTCATCCGGCTCAAGGAGCTGCCGTTCTCCGTCGCGGCCGACGACAAGCTCGCCAGCGTGAATCTCTATATGCGCGAGCGCGACCGGGTTCCGATGGCCGCGGTGATCGGCCGGGACGGCCTGCTGTACTGGCGCGGGCAGCCGCAGGTGCTGAAACCGGTGCTCGACGAGGTGCTCTCGGGCAAATTCGATTTGAAGGGGAGGATCGAACGCGAAAACTTCTCGCAGTCGGTCATGGACGCGATGAAGATCAAGGACTACCCGACCGTGCTGAAGCTGCTGGATGCGGAGCTCGGCATCTACCCGGACAACATGGAACTCGTTTCCCTGAAGGTCCGGCTGCTCGCGTCGCTGATGAACAAGCCGGAGGCGGCGACCGCCTTTCTCGACGAGGTCATCGCGCGGCAGCCGAAAAACCTGAAGTTCTACCAGATGGCGGTCGCCGTGCTCAAAGAGGCGGACCGCTTCAACGAGCTCGGCGCCTGGTTCGACCGCATCATCGCGAATTTCGGCGACCAGCCGGTCACGCTGGTCAAGCTCGCGCAGGAGGAGATGAATCAGCCGGTCGGCGAGCTGCGGCTCGAGAACGCCTTCAAGCTCTGCCGCGCCGCTTATCAGGCTCCGAAATTCAAGGACAACCGCGAAAAGGGTTTTATCTTCGGTGAATACGCGCGCAGCCTCTACTACTGCGGCCGCCCCGAAAAGGCGCTGGAAGTGTCGAAGGAGGCGATGGTCCTGCTGAAGGACACGCCGGAATTCGAGAAGGCGAAATCCTACGTCATCTTCTACAACACGGTTCTGTCGCTCGGCAGGCAGATCAAGTAGCGGCGGAATTCAGTAGCATTGCTGTTTCCGGCGGAATTCGCGCGGCGACATGCCGCAGTTCCGCCGGAATTCCGAAGAGAAATAGAGTGCGTTCGCATACCCCACCTGTTCTGCGATCTGCTTGACCGGCAGACGGTTTTCGAGCAGCAGCGTCCGGGCGTGCTTCATGCGCAGACGGATCACGGTGTCGATCGGCGACCGGCCGAGGTGCTCCCGGAACAGCCGGAAGAGCGTGGTCGTGCTGACGCCGCAGTGCGCGGCCAGTCCGGCTGCGGTCAGCGGCTGCGCGTAATGCTGTTCGATATGGCGGAGCGCCCGCGCGAGCAGCGGCGGCAGCCGGCGTTCCCGGCGGTTGGACGAGAGCTCGAGCAGAATCCGGTAGCAGAGAGCCGAGGATTCGAATTCCCACCGTTCGGGCTGTCTGCGGAGCAGTTCGAACAGCCGGTCGAACAGCGGTTCGACCGTTTCACGCTTCACCCGGCGCAGTACGGTGGTGTCGCGCAGCCCGAAGGCGGTCAGGAGCGGAATGAGAGCGGTGCCCGCCATGCAGACCGTGCGTTTCAGCGTCCGCGGCGTCAGGCACTCCATCCGGCTGTCGGCGCCGGGCTGGATCAGGAAGAGGTCTCCCGGTCCGCACTCCTCGCGCCGTCCGAACTGCGTGATCGCAAAGGTTCCGGAGGTGACCAGTTCGAGGGAGAATATCTCGGAGTTCTCGCGTTCGCGCCAGCAGCCCGCGGTATTCTCGTCGTCTCCGCCGAAGACGGCCTGCAGCGCCCACTCTCCGGCCGGCGGATCGAGCGCCGCATACGTGAAGTGGTGGAGCGGATATTTTCCGATATTTTCCCCGAACAGCCTGCTGCCTTCGGCGGCGCTGAAAATTTTGATCATGCCCTGATTCCTGATGTGTCCGGCAGGATTCCTGATGTTTTTGCAGGGTTCCGGAGTTGCCGGAGCCCTTCTGATGAAGTATACTTTACTATGGAATTTCAGTAAAATCAAGGGGGCTTCATGAAAATCGACGGTGCGCTGAATGTATGGGGCAAGGGGCAGCTTATCGCATATTCCGGGATTGACGGTGAAACCGATTATGACGACGGGCTTGTGCTGCGAAGCCGGGAGGAGGGCGGCTTCGACCTTTGTCTGCCGGAGCCGGGGAGGATTCTGCTGCCGGGCGGAGCGCCGCGGCGCTGCTTCCTCGCGTCGGACTGCTTCGAGCTCGACGGTATCCGCGGTGTGCTGCCGGAGTGCCGCCATCTGCTGATCGAGGGAGACGGCTGCTCTGCCGACGTCCCGGCCGGAAAACTGGCCGTCCTGCGGCGCGGGAACCGCCTGCTGGTCGGCGTTGCCGCGCACTTCCGTCCGGAGCTGATCGACGCCGACATCGATGCTCTGCTGGCGGAACGGAAAAGGTATTTCGAAACGCTGCCGGATTTCGGCGTTGCCGACCCGCTCCGGCTTCGGACGCTGGCCAAGGCGTATTCACAGCTGAAGGGGCAGGTCAACTCCGCCTGCGGAGGGATTCCGTGCCGGTGGACGACGCCGGACCGCTGGCCGCATCGCAAGATGTGGCTCTGGGACTCGGTCTTTCACGCGGTCGGACTGCGCCATTTCGATCCGGAGACGGCGCGGGAGAGCCTGCGCGCCGTGCTGTCGCAGCAGCTTCCGGACGGCCTGATTCCGCATATGATGTCGCCGCACGGCCATTCGGAGGTGACCCAGCCGCCGGTGCTGGCCTTCGGCATCGCGGCGGTCGATGAGACGGCGCCGGACCGTGTGTTCCTGGCCGAGGCGTTTCCGAAGCTCGAACGTTACCTCGACTGGATTTTCCGGAATCGCGACAGCGACGGCGCCGGGCTCGTCGAATGGGCGATCGAAGGGGACCCGCACTGCCGGAGCGGCGAGAGCGGCATGGACAATTCGCCGCGCTTCGACTCCGCCGCCGAGCTGGACGCGCCCGACTTCAACAGCTACCTGTCGCTTGAGTGCGAGACGATGGCGGCCTTCGCGCGGAAGCTGGAATTGCCGGAACGCGCCGCATTCTGGCAGGAGCGGCATGAACGGCTCAACGGGCTTATGAACCGCCTGCTCTGGAGTGAAGGAGAGGGAATCTACATGGACCGCGACGTGCGCGGCGGCGGTCTGACCGGCGTCGCCGCGTCGGCCGGATTCCTGCCGCTGATCTGCGGCGCGCCGTCAGAAGAGCAGGCCGCGAAACTGCTGGCGAACCTGAGGGACCCGGAACGCTTCGGCACGCCGTTCCGCATTCCGTCGATCAGCCGCCGCAATGCGGAGGCGTATGCGAAGGATATGTGGCGCGGTCCGGTCTGGATCAACATCAATTACCTGATCGGCCTCGGCCTTGAGCGCTACGGCTTCAAAGATGAGGCGGAGAAGCTGTTTGCGGATACCGTCAGGGAGGAGGAGCGGATGTACGCCCGGTACGGAACCTTCTTCGAGTTTTACGACGACCGCCGCGAATGCGACCCGCCCGAACTGCTGCGCAAAGGGAAATGCGCGCCGGGGGAGAGTCCGTATCATCAGGTGTTTTTCGATTACGGCTGGTCCGCGACGCTTTACATCGAGATGGTCCGTCGCCTCGCGGGCCGGTGACACGGAGTAAGCCGTTGCAGCCTGGTGTAAAAAAGTGCGGCAGGCTCCGCGCGGCGGATGTGAACGGTCGCCGATGTTTCATGGGTGAACCGTTCACTTCTGTTTCTGTTGTTTTCAGATTTATAATCTGTTGCAATGCTTCGCCCGCACTCATCGGAATGTTCCGGCTCTACCCCGCTCCCGTTGCCGGCGGCGTTTGGCCGGCTCCCGGCAGATCGTTTCGGCGCTCTGCTGCCTGGCTGCCTGAATCGTTATCATGTGATTGGCGGCGGAATGATTCAGTGAGAGGAAAAACATTGACAACAGTGAAGAATGCCGTGTTTTTCGGGTCGCACATATTGACTTTACTGGAATTTACGCTATAATATTAATCTCGAAGAAAATTAACAGGGAACAAGGGAACGATCGAGTGATGATTTCTGCAGCGATGCCGTCCATGGTATTTTTGTGTTTCCGTTCCCGGGAAACGATTGCGGATTCATCCGCAATACTTGATGACGCCAGTCATCAAGTCGAATTTTCAAGCAAGCAAGCAAGCAAGCAAGTTGCATGCCAATGCACAGCATCTCATTCTGATTTTCTGATTTCTTTTTCCGCGATCTGGAGCGGGACTTTGTCCTGCCCGGATTTCCGGGACGAATATAAAAATTTCCGGTTTTGCGCCGAAGCAGGTTCTCTTGTGCCCGCTCCGGCGTTTTGCTATGCCAGGCACAGACAGCCGCGAATTTCAGCTTTGATCTGAAGTCCGCGGCTGTCCGTGTTTAGCGAAATAGTTGATAAAGAAGGATCAATAGAGAAAAGTTGATTCCTTATGGGGCGGCTCTTTGGGCACGACCGGGATGGTCGGCACTGGTTCCGTTTCGGCCGAATATTTGAAGCAGGCCACTCTTTGAGAAAAAGGATATTTTTCTCGAGGAGTACCGGAGGTGTATCGATATCTATGAGATTTGAACCCAGAAAGATCGTCATAACCGAGGATGAAAACTCTTTGTGGTATCCGCTGAGAACAGTTCCCCGGCATGAAATAAAGCTGTATCGCCAGCTTGAAGAAAAAGGGATTCCGGTTTATTTGCCGGTTATGCCGGCAGTAAAAGTTCATCACGTCTGCTACAAAACAAATTCTTATCGTTACGAAGATGAAGTTTTGCGTCCTATGCTGCCGTCCTACGTTTTTGCGCGTCTTGATTGCACCCAACGGCAGTCTGTATGGAGAACCAACTCCGTCCGAGCGCTTTTGGATGTTCCCAAAGTTCAGCAGGCATCTTTTGCGGAGGAGCTGCGGGGCTTGCAAGTCATGGAAGAATTATCATTTCATACTAAAGTGGAATACAAAAAAGAGATCGCGGTCAATGACCGGTTTGTGATTGAAGAACCGCGTCAGTTTGAAGGTTCGTACGGTTATTTGGTTGAAAGGCGGAAACGTTTCCTGTGGGTTATCAAACTCGAGATTATTGGCGGCTGCGTCACTGCTGAAATTGATCCGAGACAATATAAGTTTACCAAAGTATAGGCTTCACGGTCGGGAGATGGCAACCATGAAAAAAAACATCTATACGATCATCGGTACGGATACCTATTTCGGCGCTCATATGTTGAAGCATTTGCAAGCCATGAAGCAAATCGTTATTGGCTGCACCCAGGGGGAACCCTTTCGGTATGAGGCGGAATCGATATGTGTTTCCGACCTCGGCAAATATGAAGATATGCCTGCTGTTGACGGAGAATGGATTGTCATCTGCCTTGATCCCGGCATGGGGTTTGAAGCATATGCCGCAAAACTGAAAGGTATTTTGGATCATTTGCGCGCTCGTGAATTTATCGGGGATATTTGTTTCTTCTCTTCTGCGGCGATTTGCATGCCGGATGCGGATCAGCCGATATCCGAAACCTCCGCGATTTACCCCCGTAACGAGCACGATCTTGCACTTGTTACCGGTGAAAATTTATTGAGTGTTTTTGGATGCAGTAACAAAGGCTATGCCGTTCCGCACATCATGCGAATCGGAGTTCCGTATGGCAATGAGGCTGACATGAAGGCGGTTGACGGATTCGTGAATAAAATGATTTCCGAAGCAGAAAACAATGTTTCCCTGAAAATTCCGATGGGGGGAGAGGCCAAACGCTCTTTAATTCATATTTCTGATATTTGCAGAGCCGTAACTCAATTGATGAATAGTGAGAATTGTCCGATGTTAGTCAATATCCCGGGCGAGATCAAGACGATCAGCGAGGTCGGCCATGCAATATCCCGAAAATATCATGTCGATTTTATTGAACGCGGCTTAAACCTGTATGACGAATTGGATTTCTTTGCCGGAGATCAATATTTGTCGGACGAGCTCTTTAATGAGAGTTTGAAGTATGAGCGTCAATATCTGTTTGACAGCTGGCTTAGCGAAAAGCCGATGCTTTATGCCGTAAATTGATTGATATGTATTTTACAATGCGGCAACCGCGGCCGGGTGCGTGTCATCGCAGCGGAAAGCAAGTCCGTACGAGCATGGAACAAAATAGCTTGCCGTTTACCATCAGCAAGAAGAGTACGTTCCAAATATAAGACCATTTACGAACCGGTATATGGCGGCTGTGTCTGTGTTTATGCGGCGCGGCGTAAAGAAGACAACTCCATCATATAGGCATTCCAACGTACTCCGCCTTGTTGATATTCATCCCCGGCTGTGACAGCGAAATCATAGCGCAGATGGAAGTCCGCCGCAAGCTAGAACAGCTTTCTGAAACGTGCGATGTGAATCGGAAAAATATCCTCCGGCTTCCGAGAGAGAAGCTTTGAACGGTCAGAACCGGTCCGTTTTTCGGATTTAGCGGATACCGGAAAAAACTGAACAGTGGAAAGATGTTCGTCGCAACCATGAATGTAAATGTAAAAATAAAATATGGCAGTGATATGTAATATCGAAATTGACGCCTGTACTGTCGGCCGCAGAGATTGAGCATGGATGGTGTTGTGTTGTATAAAACAAGGAAAGAATATTACAATGTTATCAGAAATCAAAAACAAAGAGATCAAAATCGCCATCATTGGTTTGGGTTACGTTGGCTTGCCGCTGGCGGTCGAATTCGGCAGGAAGTATGACACCGTCGGTTTCGATGTGAAACCGGAACGCCTGGAAGCATTGCGCCGGGGGGAAGATACGACGCTCGAAACCTCATCGGAAGACTTGAAAGCCGCGATTCGCCTGAAATACTCCGGCGACCCGGCCGATCTGAAAGACCGGGACATTTTTATCGTGACCGTGCCGACGCCGGTGGATCAGTACAACCGCCCGGATTTGACGCCGTTGTATAAAGCGAGCGAAACCGTCGGCAAGGTGATGAAGCCGGGAGCGATCGTCGTTTATGAGAGTACGGTATATCCGGGCTGCACCGAAGAGGAGTGCGTGCCGGTTCTGGAAAAATTCAGCGGCCTGAAATTCAACACCGACTTCTTTTGCGGATACAGCCCGGAACGGATCAATCCCGGCGACAAGGAACATACTCTGACGAAGATCCTGAAGATCACCTCCGGCTCAACGCCGGAGACTGCCGATATCGTCGATGCGCTTTACGGCAGCATTCTGAAGAACGGGACGCACCGGGCCAGTTCAATGAAGGTCGCGGAAGCCGCGAAAGTGATTGAAAATTCGCAGCGGGATTTGAATATCGCTTTCGTGAACGAGCTGGCGAAGATCTTCCGCCTGATCGGAATCGATACGAATGATGTGCTGGCCGCGGCGGGAACGAAATGGAATTTCCTGAAATTCAAACCGGGTTTGGTCGGGGGACACTGTATCGGCGTCGATCCGTATTATCTGACCCATAAGGCGCAGGCGCTGGGCTACCTGCCCGAAGTGATTCTCGCCGGCCGCCGCATCAACGACGGCATGGGCAAATATATTGCGGCCGAAGTTGTGAAACTTATGATTAAAAAAGAGTTGAAAATTGTGAATGCCAAAGTGTTGCAGCTTGGCATCACATTCAAGGAAAACTGTACTGACATTCGGAATTCTCATGCGGCAGATGTTGTTTACGGATTGCAGGAATTCGGATGCCGGGTGGATATCTATGATCCGTGGGCAGATCCGGCGGCAGTCAGGACGGAATATGGTTTGACAAGTTTTAAGGATCTGAAGGCTCTGGCTTCAAATTATGACGCGATCGTGGCTGCTGTGGCTCACCGGGAATTTTCTGATATGAGCTTACGAAAATATACCTGCGCCGATGGAGTTATCTTTGACCTCAAAGGATTCGTCCCGCGTGACATCGTGGATGGCAGGCTGTAGAAGCGGATGAATATGATGATGGAATGCTTTCCTCAAAAACTGTCTGGCATTCTTGGAAATATGACCGGCAAACGTATTGCGGTCATTGGGGACATCATACTGGATCGTTATATTCGCGGCAGCGTGGAACGAATTTCTCCGGAAGCACCGATCCCTATTGTTCAGGCCCAGGAGACTTTCGTTCGTCTTGGCGGTGCAGCCAATGTTATGCAAAACGTAATTGCATTGGGGGGCGCCGCCTTCGCCTTCGGCATTGTCGGTGACGATGACGCCGGGCATGAAGTAATTTCGCAATTATGCCGGAACAAAATAGAATGTTCAGGGGTGATAACCGCCGTTACCCGGGAAACGACCGTCAAAACCCGGATATTATCCGGCAGCCAGCAGTTGCTGCGAATCGATAAGGAAAACACATCACCTATAAATGATGATCAGAAGGAATTGCTGATTGTACGGCTGACCCGGCTTCTGGCCGACAACCAGATTGATGCGGTTGTTCTGGAAGATTATGCCAAAGGAGTACTGGACCAGGAAATTTCACAGGCGATTGTCGATGCGGCCAACCATTATGGCGTGTTTTCGTTGCTGGACCCGAATCCACGCAATCACATGCGAGTTGAAAAACTTACGGTCCTGAAGCCTAACTGCCGTGAGTTATGGGCTTTAGGCGGCGTACTTCCGAGCAACAATCGGGCAGATTTAGTTAGGGCTGCTTCGACAATCATGCAGGATTGGGAGATTGAGAACCTTGTTCTCACTTTAGCGCAAGACGGCATACTGCTATTTTCCCGGACCGGAGATCCGGCTGGCTCGGCCTTACCGGCCGTCGCGCGAGAGGTATATGATGTTTCCGGCGCTGGAGATACCGTAATTGCGGTTATCGCAATGGCTTTGGCGGCACATGCAGAAATACGTGAGGCGGTGTTGCTGGGAAATCTTGCCGCCGGGATTGCCGTCGGCAAACTTGGAACGTCTACTGTTTCAAGTTTGGAAATACAGCAGGAACTGGCAAAGAATAATTTATCCTGAAAGATGAATTGAATATGAAACGCGCATTGATTACCGGCATAACGGGCCAGGACGGCTCGTATCTGACCGAGCTGCTGCTGGAGAAGGGCTACGAGGTGCACGGCATCATCCGGCGTGCGAGCAGCTTCAACACGGGGCGGATCGACCACCTGTACCGCGATCCGCACCTGGACGGAGTACGGTTGTTCCTGCACTACGGAGACCTGACCGATTCGTCGAACCTGAGCCGCCTGATCGAGAAGATCCAACCCTCCGAAATTTACAACCTCGGCGCGCAGAGTCACGTGCAGGTGAGTTTCGAGGTTCCGGAGTACACGGCGGAGACCGATGCGATCGGGACTTTGCGGTTGCTGGACGCGATCAAGGAGACCGGGGTTCCGGCGCGGTTTTACCAGGCATCGACCTCCGAACTCTACGGCAAGGTGCAGGAGGTTCCGCAGAGCGAGACGACGCCGTTCTATCCGCGCAGTCCGTACGCGGTTGCAAAGCAGTACGGCTTCTGGATCACGAAGAATTACCGGGAAGCGTACAACCTTCACGCCAGCAATGGGATATTGTTCAACCACGAGTCTCCGCGGCGGGGCGAGACCTTCGTGACGCGCAAGATCACGATGGCGGTGGCGCGGATTCACCGCGGATTGCAGGAGTGCTTCTACATGGGTAACATCGATGCGCGGCGCGACTGGGGGTATGCGAAGGACTACGTGAAGATGATGTGGATGATGCTGCAGCAGGAAGTTCCTGACGACTATGTGGTTGCAACCGGAGAAATGCATACGGTTCGTGAGTTCATCGAAAGGAGCTTCGCCCGGGTCGGGCGCGGCATCGAATGGAAGGGGGCCGGCGTTGACGAAACCGGCATCGACACGACGACCGGAAAAACGGTGGTCCGGATCGATCCGCGCTATTTCCGGCCGGCCGAAGTCGAGCAGCTGCTCGGCAACCCGGCCAGGGCGAAGGAGAAGCTCGGCTGGGAGCCGGAAGTGAAGTTCGAAGAACTGGTGAAAATCATGGTTGACGGCGACCTGCGGCTGCTGGACAACCCGAATTACGAGATCGGGTTCTGAACATGATCGACAAAAACGCGAAAATTTTCATCTGCGGCCACCGCGGCATGGTCGGCAGCGCCTGCGTGCGGAAGTTTGAAAAAGAGGGCTACTCGAACATTCTGAAACGCACCCGAGCCGAACTCGATCTGCGCAATCAGCTTGCGGTGAAGGAGTTCTTCGATGCCGAACAGCCGGACTACGTGATTCTGGCCGGAGCGAAGGTCGGCGGAATCATGGCGAATAAGACGCATTGCGCGGAATTCCTGCTTGAGAACCTCGAGATCCAGAACAATGTGATCATGCAGAGTTACCTGCACGGAGTCAGGAAGTTCTGCTTTCTCGGCTCGAGCTGCATCTATCCGTGCCGTGCGCCGCAGCCGATCAGAGAGGAGTATCTGCTGACCGGGCCGCTGGAGCCGACCAACGAAGGTTACGCGCTGGCCAAGATCGCCGGGTACAAACTCTGCCTCTATTTGAGCCGGCAGTACGGCTGGAACACGGTGAGCCTGATGCCGTGCAACCTCTACGGAACCAACGACAACTACGATCCGGAGAACAGCCATGTGTTTCCGGCCTTCGTGCGGCGTTTCGTGACGGCTGCGCGGGAGAACCGGGCCGTGGAAGTGGTCTGGGGAACCGGTGCTCCGCTGCGGGAGTTCCTGCACGTGGACGACGTGGCGAATGCGGTCTATTATTTCATGCAGAACCACAATGACCCGGAGGTCGTCAACATCGGCAGCGGCAGCGACATCACCATCAGGGAGCTGGCCGGAAAGATCGCCGCGGCGGCGGGATTCAGAGGAGAAATCAGGTGGGACGCCTCCAGACCCGACGGCATGTACCGCAAACTTATGGATTCGAGCAAAGCGCGAAAGCTTGGCTGGAAACCGGAAATCACCATCGACGAAGGCATTAGAAGAACCATTCAAGAATATAAGGACGGTATATCGAAATGAAACGAATCGCATTGGTCGGCTGCGGCCGTATTTCCAAACGGCACATGGAAGCCATTACCGCCACTCCGGGCGTCGAAATTGCTTATGTCTGCGACAAGAAGGAAGAGCGGGCGCGGGCGGCCGCTGAACAGCTTAAGATTCCATATGTGACCGATTACCGGGAATTAAAGGGAAAGGGGCTTGATGTTATCAGTGTGCTGACTCCTTCGGGACTTCATCCTCGTCATGTTTCGAATATCGCCGAATTGACGGATGCGCCTTACATTGTCTGCGAAAAGCCGTTATCGCTCACCCTGCGGGAAGCATACGAGGTTTACCGTCGTGTCGAAAAGGCCGGGAAAACGCTGCTGCCGGTTTTCCAGAATCGTTATAATCCGCTGGTAAGGGAAATCAAGAGCCTGATTGACTCCGGCCGCCTTGGAAAGCTGTACCAGTTCGTCTGCAACGTGCTTTGGAACCGCAACGACGATTATTACAGCATTGACTGGCATGGAACGCGCGAGTTTGACGGCGGCGTCATGTATACGCAGGCGAGCCATTACGTGGATATGGTGCATTTCTTTTTCGGTGAGCTGGCTTTCAGTCGCGGTCTGGGCGGTTCGTTGCGGAATCTGGAGACGCAGGATACCGTGTCGGCTGTATTGCAGTTCAGGAATGGGACCGTTGGCACCATCAATGCGACGGTCAGCGTGTACCGGAGCAATTTTATGACGGAGTTTACGCTGATCGCCGAAAAAGGAACCATCCGGCTGTCCGGCACGAATTTGAATCAGATCGACTTCTGGGATGTGGAAGGAGTTGAAAAACCGGATATGGATTTCAAACTCGACCATCAGTACGGGAAGGGACACAACACGTTGTATGAATACATCGCTTCCGGTCGTTGGGAGATGTTTCCCTCCCGGGAGGATGTGCTCTCCGGCATTCGCCTGATGGAAATGATCTCTTACTGATCTGGCGCAATGAGAATCATTACGATTGTCGGTGCCCGCCCGCAGTTTATCAAGGCGGCAATTCTGTCCCGTGCGCTGCGTGGATGCCATGAGGAGATTCTGATTCACACCGGACAGCACTTTGATGCGAATATGTCCACTGTATTTTTTGATGAGCTGGAAATTTCCGCTCCGAAATACAACCTCGGGATCTCCGGAGAGACACATGGCGTCATGACCGGTAAAATGCTGATCGCCATTGAAGAGGTTCTGGTTCGGGAACGGCCCGATGCCGTGCTGCTGTACGGCGACACCAACTCCACCGTGGCCGGGGCGCTGGCAGCTGTGAAGCTGCGCATTCCGCTGATTCATGTTGAGGCCGGGAACAGGCTCGGGACGCTGGACAACCCGGAAGAGGTCAATCGGATTACTACCGATCATCTTTCGACGCTGTTGTTTTGCGCCTCGGATTCCGCAAAGTCGTTTCTGGACCGGGAGGGCCTGGGAGCCCGGGCCTATACCGTCGGCAATGTGATGTATGACGCTTTTCTCTACTTCGGGAAGAGAGCGGCGGAGCAGAAAAGAACGCCGGTTGATTACAACAGCATGCCGATCACAATGCCGGATAGATACTGTTATTTGACCTGTCATCGGGCGGAAAATACCTCCGACGAAGCTTTGACTGAGATTTTCAGAGCGGTATCAAGCCTCGACTATCCGACGATTTATCCTGTGCATCCGCGCAATCGGGAGCGGGCGCTGCGAATCGGAAAGAGTTTCCCGAAGGTGATATTGATTCCGCCAGTCGGTTATCTGGAATCCGTACGGTTGACCGGGCAGGCAGAGCGGATTGTCACTGATTCCGGTGGCCTCCAATGCGAGGCGTTTTATGCCGGTGTGCCGTGTGTGACGGTGTTCCACCATGTGGTCTGGCCGGAAACGCTGGCCGGCAATCGTAACCAGATGGCGCCTCCGGTGGCTGCGGAAATCATGAAGAAATTTACGGTCGTTCCGCATATCGATCCGGAATATCGCCCTTTCGGCGATGGCCATGCCTGTCAGAAAATTGTAAAAATTCTAAATGAAAAATTGAATTTATGAGTGATTTTTTTGTGCATGAATCCGCCTATGTCGATGAGGACGTCACTATCGGCAGCGGAACAAAAATCTGGCATTTCTGCCATGTTCAGAGCGGCGCGAGAATCGGGTGCGGGTGCATTCTCGGCCAGAATGTCAATATCGCCAATGACGTTGCAATCGGCAACAATGTCAAGATTCAGAACAATGTGGCAGTCTACACCGGGACCGTTGTGGAAGATGATGTGTTTCTCGGACCCAGTTGCGTGCTGACTAATGTAACCAATCCCCGCAGTCAGGTGAAACGCCATTCGCTGTATGAAAGAATTCTGATTCGGCGTGGAGCGAGTATCGGCGCCAATGCCACGATTGTTTGCGGAATCAGCATCGGCCGCTACGCTTTCATCGCGGCGGGAGCGGTCGTGACCCGGGATGTTCCTGATTATGCGATGATCGTCGGCGTGCCGGGGCGGCAGACCGCATGGGTCAGCCGTCATGGTCACTGTCTTAAAAATCCGGACGCAGACGGGATCATGATTTGCCCGGAAAGCGGTTTCCGGTACAGGGAAGTTGCTCAAGGGATCGTCCGCTGCCTCGATCTGGATGAGGAGGCTCCGCTCCCGCCTGAGCTGGCGGTCGGGAAATATACCTACGATGAGTTTAAGGAAAAATGACAAATGCAGTTCATCGATTTGCACACGCAGTATAAACGGCATGAGGAGACCATCGACAAAGCCGTGAAAAGAGTCCTGGAGGATGGGCATTATATCGGAGGACGGGAAGTCGGGGAACTGGAAAGTACTTTGGCCGCTTTCGTTGGGCGCCGGCATGCAATCGCCTGTGCCAATGGGACCGATGCATTGAAAATCGTGCTGATGGCAAAGGGAATCGGACCCGGTGATGCGGTGTTTACGACGCCATTCACTTTCTTCGCCACGGCGGAGGTGGTCGGTAATCTCGGAGCAACCCCGGTTTTTGTCGACATTGATGAGAAAACTTATAATATTGATCCGGCAAAGCTGGATGAGGCGATCGGAAAGGTAAAGAAGGCGGGAACGCTGGTCCCCCGGGCAGTCATTCCCGTGGACCTCTTCGGGCAGATCGCTGCTTTTGAGGCGATTGTACCGGTTGCGGAAAAGCATGGTTTATGGCTCCTGGAGGATGCGGCGCAATCTTTCGGAGCGCAACGCGGCGGCAGGCGTTCCTGTTCCTTCGGCCTGGCTTCAACGACGAGCTTTTTCCCCGCGAAGCCGCTCGGCTGTTACGGAGACGGGGGCATGATATTCACGGATGACGATGAACTTGCCGTGCTCTGCCGGTCAGTCGCGGTTCATGGCAAGGGGCGTGACAAATATGACAATGTCCGGCTTGGACTCAATTCACGCCTCGATACGATCCAGGCGGCGATTCTGCTGGAGAAATTCAAAATTTTCCCGGCCGAGCTGGAGGCGCGCGACGAAGCGGCAAGGCGTTACAGCACATGGTTGTCCGGCAAAGTCACAACTCCCTTCATCGAGCCCGGCTGTTGTTCGGCATGGGCGCAGTATTGCGTGCGTTCTCCGCGTCGGGGGGAGATGATGGCAGCCTTGAAGACGGAGAAGATTCCAACTGCGGTCTATTACCCGGTTCCATTGCATAAAGTAACCGCTTTCTCCTATTTGTCTCCGGTGACTTTGCCGGTGTCGGAAGCTGTGGCGCAGGACATTTTCGCATTGCCGATGCACCCGTACCTGGAGGTGTCGGAACAGAAGAAAATCGCCGATGTCATCACGTCTTGCTAAAGTCATAGCCCTGTCGCTGGGACAGGGGTTGTCCAGTGTGGCGCTGATTGCTTCCAGCATTGTCTGCAACCGTTTTTTGAGCATGGCCGATCTTGCCACCTATCGGCAGACGATGCTGGCGTATGAGTTTGCCGTTCCCTTCCTGACGCTGGGAATTCCGAGTTCCCTTTATTATTTTCTATCGGGAGCGAAAGAGCGTCGGCGCGGAATCATCATCGACAATATTGCCATTTCGCTGGTTATGGGCAGTATTTTCAGTGTATTTCTGCTTCTGGGCGGAAACCGGCTGCTGGCACTGCGATTTGACAATCCCGCACTGGAAACGACCCTGCGCTGGTTCATCATTTACCCGCTGCTGACATTCCCTGTGCTCAGCTTGAATTCGGTGTTGATCATCTGCGACCGGATCACTCTCTCCGCGGTTTTTCAGTTGTGCACAAAGTGTCTGCTGGTTGCCGGAGTGATTGTTACTTGTATCGCCACCCGCAGCTATGAGTGGCCGCTGCTGGTGAAAATCATGGTTGCCGGAATATCATTGCCGGCCATGCTGTATATCGTGTTTCGGACTGTCCGGGGGGGAGCGGACTGGCCCCGCCTGAAAAATATCAGACAAATCCTGATTTATTCCGTACCGCTGGGGCTGGCCTCAATTGCCGGATCGGTATCCATTTCCCTCGACAAGGTCATTGTCTCTTCCATGTGTACGCCGGAAAGTTTTGCCGTCTACTCCTCCGGAGCGATCCAACTGCCCTTCATCGGTATCATCACCGGTTCGATCACGACAGTGATTCTGGCGGAAATGACCCTGCTGTGCAAAGAGGGAAAGCTCGGAAACGCATTGGAACTGTTTCGCCGGATTCCTGCTCAGACCGCCTTGTTTCTGTTTCCGCTGATGGTATTTTGCATCCTGTTCAATAAAGATATTATTCTGCTGTTTTACGGGCAGCGCTATGAGGCCAGCCATATTGTTTTTCTGATTTACCTGTGCTCGATTCCGATTTCAATCGTCACTTACGGGTCGGCTTTCACGGCGTTGAACAGGACGGCGAAGTATATGCAGGTTTCCATCGAGGAACTGGCGGTGAACTTTGTGCTGAGCTGTGGACTGGTATACCTTTTCGGCGCTTGGGGGGCTGCCCTCGGCACGATTCTGGCGTGTTATTTCTGGGCGGTTCCTCGGCTTTTGTATATTCTGAGCAGAGAGTTCAAATGCAGTATTTTCCATATGCTGCCGTTTGTCCAACTGGGAAAGACTCTTTTGTGCGCGGCTGCGGCCGGAGCAATCAGCGCCGCAGCACATCTGATACCCGGTCCGTCCGCGGTCAAACTGCTTTGCGGCGGTATTGTTTTCGGTTGCTGCTATTTGGCTGCTGCATGGTTTTTCATGCCGCAGAGTTATGCTGCGCTGTTAGGGATTGTCAAAAGGAATTTTCTGCGGAGAACGGTATCATGAGAGGAAAAAATACACTCCTGCATCCCTGGAGGATTCCCGGCATTCTGCTGAACCGCCTTACCTGGCCGGTTCCGTTCGGGCTCTGGCTGGTCAATATGATCCATCAACGCGTCCTGCGGATTAACGCGGGAGTGCCGTTCATGGTGCATTTTACCTCGCAGGTATGGGGGGACATCATACCGGGAAAAGATGTTTGGCGTTCATTCGCCTTTTCCGGAAATTGCTATATTCAGGGCTATAACAGGATTGTAATCGGGGATGACACGATTTTTGCCCCGGGAGTCAGGATCATTTCCGCCAATCATGAATTGGACCGGGAAATTTCCGGGGATCGGGATGAGCTTGCCTCCGGACCGGGAATCGTGATCGGGAAGCGTGTATGGATCGGAGCCAATGCGGTTATTCTCCCGGGAGTTCGCATCGGAGATCATGCAATCATTGCCGCAGGAGCGGTCGTTACCAGAGACGTCCCGGCTTATGCCGTTGTCGGGGGCGTTCCGGCCGGAATTCTCCGTTACCGGGAGTTCATGCCGGAGAACAGCATCGAAAACTGATTTATTCCGGGTGTCTGCCGCCGGCACGTCTTCCGGTTCGGAATCATTCAATTCTTAAGAAGCAAAAGAGAGGGATATCATGAGTTCTGCCGAAATTTGCAGCCGATGTGTAATGGATACCAGCGAAAAAATCATCGATTTTGACGAGAACGGCCATTGCTGTTACTGTCGGGAGGCAATAAAACGGTTGGAGGCCGGCGAATGGAATCGTCATGGAGAAGCCGAGTTGAAAGCCGTGTTCGATCGAATGAAAGCGGAGTGTTCCGGCAGAAAGTACGACTGCATCATCGGTATCTCCGGGGGCGTGGACAGTTCCTATGTCGCTTATATCGCCCACCGGTACGGGGTTCGAATGCTGGGGGTCCATGTGGATGCCGGGTGGAACACCCCGGTGTCTGAGAACAATATCCGGAAATTGTGCGAAAAGTATGGAGTCGATCTGGTTGTCGAGAAGGTTCCGCTCGACGAAATGATGGATCTGCAACGGGCTTATTTCATAAGCGGGGTTCCGAATCAGGATGTTCCCCAGGATCACGCTTTCTTCGCCGTTCTGTATCGCTATGCCATTGAACATGGAATCACCTGGATTCTGGAGGGGAGAAACTTTTCCTCCGAGTCGATTCTCGGACGTGGATTGCGCTTCGACCCGAAAGACAGCGTGAATCTGCTGGACATTCATGCGAAATTCGGCAGAATCCCTTTGAAGAAATTCCCGATCATGGACGAGAAGACTTTTTATGAGGATATTCCGCGAAAAAAACAGTTTCAGGTGTTTTCACCTCTGGACCTGATTGATTACAATAAATTTGAGGCGATCAAAATCCTGCATGCGGATTGCGGGTTTGAATATTACGGCGGGAAACACCTGGAATCCCGTTTCACCAAGCTTTACCAGAATTACATCCTTCCACAGAAATTCCATTGCGACAAGCGCCGGGCGCATCTCTCCAGCCTGATCGTTGCCGGACAGCTTTCGCGGGAGGACGCACTGGCCGAGCTGGCCCGGCCGCCTTATGGGGACCCTGCCGAGCTGGAAATGGATATCCGGTACTTTATCGACAAGGTTGGCCTGACTCGGGAGGAATTTGACCGGATCATGCAGGAAGAGCCTCGCGAACACACCGATTTCAAAGTGAACAAGTATTATCGTCGAAGCAAGCTGTTGAAAAATCCGTGGGTGCGGTTTGTGTTGTCTGTACCGGGTATCGGCTGGGGAAAACGCATCCTGAAACGCTGGTTCTGAGCAGACAATGCGGAAGAATATCCTCATTGTTTGCGACGCCTTCCCACCCGATTTTGCACCGAGGATGGGATATATGTGCAAATACTTGTCTGCGGCCGGGTGGCATTTTCATGTATTGCTTTCGGAACACGATGAATCCGGCAAACGGGATTATGGACATCTGGCGGGATTTGCCGAAGTTCACCGGATTCCGCGTCGGAAGCACGGTCGGTTTCGTCTTTTTCTGAATCGCATCTGTTCGCGTTTTGTGCCGCCTGCCGTGCCGTTTGCCGATCGGCAGGCCATGCTCGATACCGGCCGCAGAGTGATTCGGGAGCGGGATATCGAATTGGTTGTGGCCTCCTCCTATACCACCTGGCCTCTGCCGCTGGCCGGTCAGCTCGCACGAGAATCGGGTCTGCCCCTGCTGGTCGATCTCCGTGATATTCAGGAACAGTGGCCGGATAAGGGAGTGTGGTATCGACTTCAGCGCGGCATGCACCTCCGACATCTGTTGAAATGTCGGAACCGGGTTTTGCGGGAAGCTGCTGCCGTGACGACCGTCTCTGAATGGCATCAGAAAACGCTGTCGGCATTCAATTCGCGTACGGAATTGATATTCAACGGGTTTGATCCGGAGCTTTTTCGCCCGGAACCTCCCCGCGCCTCGCGTGTTTTTAAAATCGTTTATGCCGGAACGATCGGTGCGCTCTCCTTCCGCGATCCGGAATTGCTGTTTGCTGCCTGCGCCCGTCTGGTAAAAGCGGGAATCATTTCGCCGGATAAATTTAAAATCCAGTTTTACAGCGAAAACGGTGCAGAACGGCTGCTGGAAGAGCTTTTGCTGCGCTATCCGATCCGTGAATATCTGGATTTCCCCGGCTATGTCTCTCCTCAAGAGGTGCCGGGGGTGGTGGGGGACGCCCAGATCCTGCTGCTGCTCGCCAATCGCGGCAAGGGAGGAAATCCGACGGGAATCATGTCGACAAAACTGTTCGAATATCTCGCCGTCAATCGTCCTTTGCTGCTGGTCCGCAGTGACGAAGATTGCCTGGAACTCGAGATTCGCAGGACCCGGGCCGGAGCCGCCTGCCGCACAGTGGAAGAGGTTCAGGAGTTTCTGGAGAAACATTATCGTTATTGGCAGGAAAACGGCTGCACGGTAGGCTCTACCGATCTCGCCGCTTGTGACAAATACTCCCGGCGTACCCAGGCAGATCAGTTTGCGGTGCTGTTTGAAGCATTGATTGCCGGACGGAGTTTGAAATGAACATTCAATTCTTTTCCCGTTCCATGAATTACCCGCTTTATGTCCGCTCTCGCGGCAGCATACGGTTGCCGTGGCCCTGCAATCGTTACTTGTATACGACGGCCGACGGTTATTTTTACCGGATGCTGCGGAGCGATGCGGACATCGCCATCAATATTGATGAGGACGCCTTCGTCTATGACAACAAGCGCCTGCGCGAGCTCCTGGAGTTTTTTCTGGATCATCATTATGTGAACTGCGGGATGCCGGACGGCGGAGTTGTGGAGACTAAACAGGACAACCCGCTTGTAACCAATGCTTTCTTCAATATTCTGGACTTGAGGATCATTCGCCGGAATTTCAGCATGAAGCTTCTTGCCGATTACCGGGTCTGGAAGCCGGAATGGGAAACCCTGATTCCGGCACACATGATGAGGACTCCTTACCGTTTCTGGATGTATGAGCCCTATTACCCATTTTTCTGTTATCTGGCCGTCAATTTCAAGACGCTCTATTTGGATGCCAGGCCTCATCCGGATGGGATCAGCACTTGTCTGCTGGATCATCGCGGCGAGGTTTTTCTGCTTCACTCCTGGTTTTCGCGAGAGTACGGAGTTTCACCGGAGCATACGGCGAGGATCAATGCGCTTTTTGCGGAATGCGGCGGAGAATTACGGATTCCCGAATGGCGGCTGCAGGGAACCCGCCTTCTGGAGAGAATCGGGTTCAAATGTCTGTACCGTCCATATTTCAAGGGACGGTTGATGGCCGGTGCGGTCCGCCGGCGCCTGGACCGTTTCGCGAAGAAGGCGTGCCGGTGAGTGCTTCCGTTGCTTTCGGCCGGGAGCCGGCCCTTTCATTCCGGAACCGTTCGGCCTTCCGCCGGCGGCTGCTGGTGCTGGCGGCGCTCCTGCTGGCGGCGCTGATTCCGCGGCTGGTCTGTTTGCATTTTGCCGGTGTTCCACGGGATACCGTCAAATATCTGGCCTGTGCCGAAACCATCCGCAGCGGGGATAAAGAGAAACTGGACGCTTTCCCGGCGCACATCTGGTCTTACTGCCGGCTTCTGGCATTTTTCGAACCGCAGCATATGATGGCAGCCGGACGGATGCTGAATCTGCTGTGCGGTCTTCTCTTGATCGTGGTCTGCCGGCAGATGGGGGAGGAGATATCAGGCAGTGGAAAGGTCGCTGCCGCCGCTGCTCTGCTGGCAGCAGGAAATCCGTTTCTTGTGGAAAATTCCACGGTCGTTCTCCGCGATACGCCGGGGCTGCTGCTGTTCGCTGCAGCCCTGCTTTGCCTGCTTCGCGGCAGCCGGACGGAATTGCTGCGGTATTACGTGCTGGCCGGCATTGCCGGTGCGGCGGCCGTCGCAATCCGGCTCGAGGAGGCGGAGCTGCTGCTTTGCGGCGCTTTGATAGCCGGTTATCAGAAAATGGAATGCGGCAGGATACAGTGGCGCGGGTGGTTCTGCTTTGCCGCCGTATTGCTGGTGACCTTTTTCGTCATTCTGCTCAGCCTGGTTCCGCTCTCCGCTTCCGGATGGGGACTCATTCTGGATTTCTGGATGAAAATCCGGTTTCATCTTTGGGGGAGTGCCTGAGAGATATGCATTACTGGGACAGCCTGAACAGTATCATCCGCTGTTCGTTCGAACCGGTTTTCGTCATTGGATGTGCGGTGTTCGCTATGGCGTTCTGGCTGCCTGGCCGACAGCCGCGGATAAGGATGTTGCGGCTGCTGGCGTGTCTGGCCGGAGCAATGGTGCTCTGGCGGGTCGTAGTCGGTCTGGCGTCAAGCCGTTACGCGGCAAATCCGGCTCTGCTGTTTTTTCTCGGTTGCGCGGTGCTTGTCGAACCGGAATGGTGGCCGGGACGTCTGGGGAGGTGGAGGAGGCGGTGCGGGATTCTGCTTATCGGTATCGTGGTGCTCGCCGGAATGGGCAGGAGTATGAAGGTTGCTTGCAACATCAAAGATTTTACCGCGATATCTTCGGCCCTCGAACGGCTGACGGCAAAGAGTATTCGGCCGAAGATCATTGTGCTGAATCGGGAAGCTGCGCGGATTGGCTATTTTTTCCGGGGTTGTCCTGTATTCGATGGTACTGTTTCCGAAAAGGCTCGGGTCGAATTGCAGTATTCGGATTGGGAAAACGATATCGTCTTGTTCGTCGGGGATCCGGAAAGAATGAAAGTGTTTTCGGAGGAGTTTCCGGGGGGGCTGCAGGCGGATGAGGTATTTCTTGATTCCGGCACCGGTTTTCGGATCTACCGCCGGATAAATCAGGCGTTTTCGTCGCACCGGGCGCTGGTCGCCGGAGAGGCAGCCGCCCGTCTGGCACCGGATGAATGCGGGGAGGACTTCGAGAATCCGGTTCCGACAGATGCGGTTCGCCGCCCCGAATTCGGGGAATTGCAGAAGCGCGGCTTGGAACTGCCGGCTTCACCGTTTCCGTTTTCGGCGAAACTGATTCCGAATCCGGGACACCGCTTCAATCATATCCGCGACGGCGTGATCCGGCTGATCGGTCCGGAGTCGCCTGAACATATTGCCGGCCGTTATTCTCTGTTGGCGGATCTGAAAACGGATTCCGGCGGTTTCAATCTGGAAGCTGTGCCGCTGACGAAAGGGGAACTGCGCGGAGAACTGCTTTTCCGCGGAGGGGCTGGAGCGCGCATCGAGGTTCTCGGCATTGAAATTCCGGACGGCAGCCAGCCGAGACGCACGGTGTCGATCGCCCGGGCCGGATGTCCGGCTCCCGGCAAAATCTACAAGCTGGAATGGAGTTACCGGGCGGAACCGGAACGGAACATTCGTCAGGTGATTCCCGTACTGCTGCTCAATGGCCGGATTGTCATCGACAATATCCGCGTGGTTTCAGGAAAGAGACAGGAATGAAAATCACTTATATCGCACCATTCAGTCCCGGATGCACCGGCAGAATGAGGGGTGAGTGCCTGCTGCGGAATTTCCCATCGGCTGAGTTCACCGTGATTGATACGGCGGTTCCTCTGCAGGACACGTCGCGTCTGTGGCGAAGCATCGGCTGGCGATTTCAGGTCGGTCCGATGATTTCCGGTCTGAATGAATATATTCGTCGAAGGATTCCGGCAAAGACACAGGAACTGATCTGGGTGGACAAGGCAGTATTTCTTACGCCGGAACTCACCCGGTTGCTGCGGGATCGGGCAAAGTTGCTGGTTCATTACACGCCGGATATGGCATTTTGCGCCAATCGATCCGCTCTGTTCTACAGGAGTGCACATTATTATGATTATCTGATCACGACCAAAACCTGCGAAGCGAACGATTACCGGCGGCTGGTGGACGCCGGTAAAACGCAAATCATCATGACGACCCAGGGGTTTCAGGCTCAGCTTCATCGGCCGGTCGTTCCGTTTGAACGGAAAAAGGGGGTCGTGTTCATCGGACTGCATGAGCCGTCGCGGGAGCTGGTTCTCGATCGCCTGCTTGCCGGCGGTGTGCCGCTTCTTCTGGCGGGAGTCGGCTGGGAGTCGTTCGTCCGCAGGCATCGGCTGCCGCATCTGGATTATCGTGGGAGATCGCTTTTCGGTGATTCGTATGTAGAGGCCGTCTCCGGCGGCATGTTCGCCTGGGGGGCGCTCTCCAAGCGTTTCCCGGAGCGGCACACGACCAGAACCTTTGAAATTCCCGCCTGCGGAACTGCGCTGATCACGGAGCGGAATGAGGAAATTTCCGTTTTTTTTGGGGAGAAAGAAGCAATATTTTACTCTTCTGTCGGGGAAATGATTGAAAAAATTTTTTACTATCAGGCGCATCCGGATGAATTACGGCAGTTGACTGTTCGCGGAAACGCAGCCGTACATGCCCGGGCTCTGGATTATGACAGCATCATTTCCGGGCTTCTCCGTTCCATGGGGGTGGAGAAATGCTGATCTTCTTTTCCGGTTCGATCGGAGACACGCTGATCTGTCTGCCGTTCCTGCGGGAACTGAGGCGGCGGAATCCGGGTGAAACGATCGCCCTCCTTCATGATGATGCCCAGACCGGCTGCCGTGAACTGCTGGAAAACTCCGGTTATATCGACGTGTTTCTGACTTATCACGCCGAATCCGGCCCGGCGGGGAAAATCCGACTCTTTTTCCGGCTTTTCCGGCTTTTGCGCCCGTACCGTTTCCGAAAGCTGGTTTATCTGCTGCGGACCCAACGGGGGCTGTCGTTCCGGCTTCGTCGCGACATGGCGTTTTTTGGGTTGCTGGGTATTCGGGAATTCGTCGGGATACATCGCTTGTTCGAATTGCCGGAACCGTCCGAAAACGGTGCCCTGCCGATGGTTCCTCATCATTATGATTTGCTTGCGGAACGTCTGAAAGCGGATGGAATCATTCCGATGGCGGACAGCGATGCCGTTTTCCCTCTCAGTTTCACTCCGGAGGAACAGGAGAAAGCAGCCGGCTGGAGCCGGAGGCTCCGGAAGGCAGCCGGACATCGGCGTCCCATTGCGGTCGGCATAGGGGGAAACAAGGCGGTCTGCCGCTGGCCGCTGGAATATTATGCGGAAGTGCTTCGGAGCCTGATTGCCGAAGACAATATTTTTCCTGTTTTCTTCGGAGGGAAAGCGGATGGCGAGAGGATCGCTTCCCTGTGTTCGGAATTGCTCTGCGGCGCTTCGGCCTCCAGTTTCGGCAGCCTGAGCTTGCGTGAATGTGTCGGTGCAATGCGCAGCTGTGCCTGGTATCTCGGCAATGACACCGGCACGCTGCATATGGCGGTGGCGGCCGAATTGAAATGTGTCGCCGTCTATTCGGCACATAACTACCGCGGTCTGTGGTACCCGTACGGAGACGGTCACCGGGTGCTCCGCTCGTCGGTTCCCTGTGAAGTATGTTTTCGGCAGGAGTGCGGATTCGGGAATCCGCCGCCGTGCTTGCTGGATATCAAGCCTGCGGCTGTACTGAAGGAGTGTCGTGCATTGAATGGTGAAATCAGATGAGGAAAAT
Source organism: Victivallis lenta (assembly GCF_009695545.1). Lineage (NCBI taxonomy): Bacteria > Pseudomonadati > Lentisphaerota > Lentisphaeria > Victivallales > Victivallaceae > Victivallis > Victivallis lenta. The sequence continues at coordinate 27,366 of NZ_VUNS01000006.1, forward strand.
CGCTGTCATCAGCGCCAACCCGGTTGAGTTCTATCCGCCGCTTCGGAATCTGCTGCGGGACCCCCGCTGGAAGGGGCACCGGGTAACGCTTTACTCCATGCTTTCCCGGAAACGTTCCGGGCTTCAATTTCAAGCTGACGGTATTCGGTGCGTCCGCACGGTGCAGCGGCGTTCGCGCTTCTCGTGCCTGAATCTTCTGGATCGGTTGTGGTTTTCCTTTCGGGTGTTGGGCGGGCTGATCATTTCCCGGCCGGATCGGATATTGTACATCGAATCCAATTCGGCGCTGCCGGTATACTGGTACCGGCGGTATTTCAACCGGAAAGTCGGAATCTTTATCCACTATTATGAATATGCGGAGCCGGAGCAATATGCCCGCGAGCCGTGGAACGGTTACTGCCACGGGAAGGAGTTATATCTCTATGGTTTGCTGAACTGGTGTTCGCATTGCAACAGCAGGCGGCTGGAATTTTTCTGCCGGGACTGGGGAGTGCCGCCGGAACTGTCTCACGTCGTGCCGAACTATCCGCCGCGGGAGTGGCAGGCACACTTCCGGGAGCGCCGGAGCTTTTCCGCTCCCCTGAAGGCCGTCTACATCGGGAGTCTCTCCAATGATACGATGTATGTTCGTGAATTCGCGGCATTCGTGATGGCGCAGGGGGGCCGGATTCACTGGGATATTTTCGCATTCAATCACGATGGCGAAACCCGCCGTGAACTTGAAGAACTCGGCTGCCCCTGGATCCGCTTTTTTCCGGAAGGTGTCGAATACGACAGAATTCCGGCGCTGCTGGACGGATATGATGTCGGTATTCTGCTGTACCGTGGACATTCCATGAATTACCGTTACAACGAGACCAATAAATTCTACGAATACCTGATCTGCGGCCTGGATGTGTGGTTCCCCTCCTCCATGTTGTTGCTGCACGGTTATCAGAAGAGGGGGACTTTCCCCTGTGTAACCATGGCGGATTTCGGAGAGTTGAAGTCGTTCGACTGGGAATGTGCGGCATCGCACGAGGGTGTGCCGTGCCGGAAGCCGTTGTTTGCGGCGGAGGACGCGAACAGTCAGTTGATTGCCGCACTTACGGCAGGGAGGGGCAGATGAGGAAGCGGCGTCCGATTATCGTGAGCCCGTCCGGAAATCTCTACGGCAGTGAGAAGGTTCTGCTGGATTTTCTCGCCACGGCGGAAGAGGATTATGAAATATATCTGCCGGAAGGACGGCTTCGAAGGAGAATCGCCGGGCAGTTGCCGCAGGTCCGGCTCCGGGTTTTCAGCCGTGTACAGCTATTGTATCCGGAATTGTTCCTCCGGATGATTTTTTCGAGCCGGAGGTTTCTCTACTGTAATGAGGGCGGGCATATCCGCCGTATCGGACTGCTCGCCCGGCTGCTGCCGCACAAGCGCTTCTTCGTGCATCTGCGCATTGCAGAGGACTGCGGCCCGGCCCGGCTGCGGAATCTTCCGGACAATGTCACTTTGATCGTCGTGTCTGATTATCTCATGGGACTCCTGCCTGAAATGGTCCGGGCGAAAAGCGTCCGGCTTCACGATCCGTATCTGGCGTCCGGCCGAAAAGGGGATTCGGGCCGGTTTCGGATGTCGCCGCTGCCGAAAATCGGCGTTGTCGGCAGAGTGACCCGCACAAAAGGACTGCAGGAACTGGCTGGCTTGACGGACTACGCGGAGGCGCACGGAACTGAATTGGAAATCCATCTCTTCGGCAGTTTCGATCCGACGGAAGAGGCGGTTTGTGCTTTTCGGCGGAAGATGGAGTGTTACCGCTTTGTCCGCATCGTCTTTGAAGGTTTCGTCGAACACATGGAGGCGGCTTACGATTCGATGGATGTCATCTGGCATTTCAGTCTGACCGAGCCACTGGGCAGGATTTTCTTTGAGGCGCTGGATTCCGGAACATTTTTTACCGGTTTCGATTCCGGCGGAATCGGCGAGATCGGGCATGAACTCGGATTATCCGGTTTTCTGGTGGAATACGGAGAGGGCTGGGAGAAGCGTTTCCTCGCTTCCCTGAAACGGCTGCACGGGCAGGATGCGCACAAGGCATTCTGCCGTGCCGCGAAAAAAATGCAGGAGGCGTTTTCTCCTTCGGGATATGCCCGTGCATTGGAGACTCTGTTCAAAAAATGAACGAGAAGAAATACACCCTGATTTTGCTCGCCTCGTCCCTGCTTGCGGGAGGAGTGACGGAAAGCTGGGCCGTTCTCGGAATCGGCTGGGCTGTGTGGGCTGCGGTGGTATTCAGCATACGGTGGGGAGAGAGAATTCCAGTGCTGGAGCTGGCGCAAATGCTCGCCGGGCTGCAATGGATCATTGCGCCGATTCTGATCTACCATTTGCCGGATGTGGAAAAATATCCGATGGAGATCCCTCAGGCATATTATCTGTCGATTGTGGTGCCGGCTTACCTCTGTTTCTGCTTCGGGATCACGCTCTTCAATGTACCGGTCCGCTATTTGCCCGCGCTTCAGGAGAAACCGGAGTTTTTGAAGGTGCTGCTGGCGGCGGCTGCAATCGGTTACGGGCTGGGGCTGACACCGCTTGCAGGCAGTACGTTTCCGCATATGCTGAGTGAATTGCTGGGCTGCTCCGTTATTTTCGCCATGTACCGGTGTTCGAAGCGGACGGCGTGGATTCTGTTTGGTATATTCGTTTTCCTGCTTCTGCTGGAAAGCCTTTCCTGGGGTGGCTTTCATGCGCTGCTGATCTGGTTTTTCTGGCTTGGCAGCTTTCTGCTGCACAGGATCGGAGCTTCCCGCAAAACCGTTCTGGCCTCTCTTGTCTTGGCCGTGCTGGCCGTTTCCGTGTTTCAGGGAGTCAAATGGCAGTACCGGGATGCCGAGCGCTCCGGTTCCCTGAGGGACTGGATTTTGTTTGCCGGCATGAGCGAGGACTGGCTGACTGACGGGAAACTCCGATCGACTCTTCAGGATGAAGACTTTCTTCTCCGCTTTAATCAGGGATGGCATATCAGCCAGGTGATCATTTATATGGATGTTACCGGGAATTATCTGCGGGGTTCGAGCATTGCGGATTCAGTTGGTGCAATTCTTTTACCGCGTTATCTGTTTCCGGACAAGCGCCGGGGCGGCGGGGCTGAGAATTTCAGAACGATGACCTTCCACGAGCTGGTCGGTGGAACGAGCATGAATGTCTCCTATGTCGGAGAAGGTTACGGCAACTGGGGGAAATCCGGCTGCAGTTTGTTTCTCCTCGGTGTCGGTTGCCTGTTGGGGCTGGCGCTGAGGCTTGTCAAGTGGATGAATGAAAAAGACGGCTTCTATTTTTACTTCATCCCGGTTTTGTTCTTTTTCGGTGTCAAGGCGGAGGGGGATTTCATGATGACGTTCGGCCAGTTCTTCAAGCTGTTCCTGATTGCATGGGTTCTGATCCGGTTATTTGGACGGCGCTTCGTAAATTGCGGAGACGGCGGGGGGAGGCGGCGACATGTGCCGGAGAGCCTTCGGCTGAAGGGGTGAAGTGAATCGGGAAGACCGGCAGAAGAGGGAGATACATTCATGCGAGTTATTGAATTGGTTGCCAGCATCCGGAGCGAATACGGCGGTCCGGCCTATACGGTACCGGCGCTCGCTTCCGCATTGAGGCGGGCGGGCGTGGAGGTGGAACTGCACACACTGGCTGCCCCGGAAAAGATCGACTGCGGTGTTCCGGTAACGGTACATCCGCTGATACGGGGGATTCCTGCATTTGCGGGATACTCTGCCGGTTTGTACGGGCAGTTGCAGATGCTTAGCCGGGACTCGAATATCATTCACAGTCATCTGCTGTGGACGGCATTGAATATCCTGCCGGAATTTGCCCGCCGTGGCCGGAATTGCCGCCATGTGATTTCTCCGAGGGGAACTTTAAGCCGGACCGCCATGGGGATGAAGTCCTGGCGGAAGGCTGCCAGTCTGCGGCTCGGTCAGTGGAGCGCGCTGGAGCATGCGGATCTGTTCCATGCCACAAGCGATATGGAATACGAGGATATCCGCCGGATGGGACTTCGTCAGCCTGTTGCCGTCCTTCCGAACGGTATCGAATTGCCGCAGTTTTCGGAGGCGAAACGGCGGCCGGCTTGCCGGACTTTGCTCTATTTCGGGCGGTATCATCCGATCAAGGGGATCGAGATGCTGCTTTCCGCCTGGAAGAAGCTTTCTCTGCGTCATCCGGAGTGGCGGCTGCGTTTGGTCGGCCCCTGCAATGCCTATGCGGAGGAACTGAAAAAAGCGGCTGAAAAATGCCGATTGCCGCGGGTCGAATTCTGTGGCGAATTGAAAGGTGCCCGGAAAATCGAGGCTTACCGGGAGGCTTCTCTGTTCGTTCTGCCGAGTTTTTCCGAGAATTTCGGCGTTACAGTGGCGGAGGCGCTTGCCTGCGGCACGCCGGCGGTCACTACGACCGGGACTCCGTGGAAACAACTGGAGGAGCACGGCTGCGGCCGCTGCGTCCCCGCCGGCGAGGAGCCGCTGACCGGGGCATTGGATTGGCTTATGTCGTGCGGGGACGACGAGCTGGCGGCAATGGGCGAACGTGGCCGAAGCTGGATGGAGGAATTTAACTGGACGCATATCGGGGAACGCATGAAAACTATTTACGGCTGGCTCTGCTGCGGCGGAGACAGGCCGGATGAGGTTCGTCCCGATTGACGGCAAGAGATGGATGAATGATGCTTAAACATATCAGCTACAGATTATTCTGGTTCAAGAAAGCATTGGTTACCGTGAGTGGTACCCTTCTGGGCACTTTGCGGCTCTATCTCTGGGGCGCGAAGCTGAAGGGGCTGGTGAAATGCGTCGGCCTGCCGTATGTGGAGTTCTCTCCTGCCGGGTGTGTCCGGATAGGCCGGGCGTGTTGTCTGCGCTCCGCCCGTTGTTCGAATATTGCCGGAATTGACCTGCCGGTTACGCTGGGGGTATTGCAGAAAGGGAAGCTGGAGATTGGCGATCAGTGCGGAATCAGCGCTTCCGTGATCGTGGCAGAGGAGTCCGTCATAATCGGTGACCGGGTTATGATCGGCGTAAACTGCCGTATTGCGGATACGGATTTTCATCCGCTGGATCTGAAATCGCGCGCCGTTCCGCATTCCCGCGGAAAAACGGCTCCGGTTGTGATCGGCAGCGATGTTTTCATCGGTATGAACTGTATCGTCCTGAAGGGAGTTTCCATCGGCTGCGGGAGCGTGATCGCAGCCGGCAGTGTGGTGACGAAATCAATTCCTCCTCATGTCATGGCAGGGGGCAATCCTGCCAGAGTTTTACGGAGTTTGGGGCCGGAATAATGCGTATTCTTCTGATTTATCACTTCTTCCAGCCTGACCCGGTAATTTCGGCGCGGCTGTTTGCGGAGCTGGCGGAGGAGCTGGAGCATGCGGGGCACCGGGTGACGGTGTTCACGGGCAATCGGCTGATCCGGTCGGATGAGAAGCTGCCGCCGCGGGAGGAGTGGAACGGTGTGGAGATCCGGCGCTTCTCCCGGCCGAACTTTTCGCAGGGGAGCAATGTCGGACGGCTGTTCAACTCCGGAATCCTCCAGCTGAAATGGCTGTGCGGATTCTTCCGGCGGAGAAGAGAGTTTGACGCGGTACTCGTCGGGACCGATCCGCAGTTCGCATATCTGATGTTTCCGCTTCTGCGGCTGATGAATCGGCGCATCCGGTTGATCCACTGGGCGTTCGATCTGTATCCGGAGGCGATTCTGGTGAACTCCCCGGCATGGATGAAACGGCTGGCCGCCCTGACGAAACCGTTCGTGCCGTGGGCTTACCGCCGGGTTGACGCGATGGTTGACATCGGGGAATGCATGCGGAAGCGGCTTCAGACGTACGGTCACGGGGCCGAATGTGCGACGTTGACGCCGTGGGCGCTGGCGGAACCGTCGGAGGTTCCGGAATCCGATCCGGACGTGCGGCGCGAGTTGTTCGGTGAGGCGAAGATCGGACTGCTCTATTCCGGCACGGTCGGTTATGCCCACGATCTTGGCCCGTTCATCGGGCTGGCGCGGGAGTGCCGCCGCCGTGGAATCGACGCGGCCTTCTGTTTCGCCGGTTACGGCAATCAGTACAAGGTGCAGCTTGCGCAGCTCACAAAGGAGGATACGAATATCCGCCTGGCCGGATTTGCTTCCGAAGCGGAACTCGAAAGACGGCTGGCCGCGGCGGACATCCATCTGATCAGCCTGCGCCGGGGATGGGAGGGCATCGTGGTTCCGTCGAAGTTTTTCGGCGCCCTGGCCATCGGCCGCCCGGTGTTGTTTTCGGGGCCGGAAGAAAGCTGCATCGCCCGCTGGATCGCCGATGAGAAGCTGGGGTGTGTCCTGGACGATGCTTCGGAGGCGGCGCTGCACTTCATCCGGGAGCTGGGGAACAAGCCGGAAGTGCTGGAACAGGCGCGGAATCACGCCTGGCGCATCTATCGCGAGAAATTCAGCCGAACCGCCGTCTGTTCCCGCTGGCTCCGCTTATTGGCGGAGAGGTGAAGCGCAATGATTGATTTTCTCTCCCCTGGCTGGGGATTCGTGTTGTATCCGCTGTTCGGCTGCTGCCTGTCGGTGCTGCTGACGCGGGTCTGTATTCGTGTGCTGCCGCGCCTGGCTATGTGGACAAGCCGGCCGGCACATGTTTCGGTTTCCTGCGCTGCAACTTCCTGCCTGCGCAGATTTTCTTCGGGGATTCCGTCAGCACGCTCCTCGGGCTGATCTTCGTGATTATCGGGCTTTCGACCGTCGACCGTGCGGTAATCGCCGCTTCGCTGCTGCTGCGGCTTTCCTGTGTTCGGCGGCAGCCGGCAGCTCGGGGAGGTCTATGAGAAGCAGCCGTTCGACAAGCTGCTGGTCACCACCCGCGGCGACGATCCGGAGAAGATGCGGCAGCTTGCGGAATTCTGCCGCCGCCGCCGCGTCATCCTGAGCAAACTGGTCATCGGCGAAGAAACGGTATCGGAGAGCGATCGGCAAATCGCCGGAAAATTTCCCGGAAGGTGTTGACAGTCCGGGAGGCGACAGCTATATTCCTGACGGTTCAGGAGGGAATATCATGAGATGGATCAAACTGATTGTTTTACTGGTCCTTTCTGCGGTCGGCGCGCGTGCGGCGGAGTTGTTCGACTGCATTCCGGAGCAGGCGGCGCTGGCGGTGCGGATGCGCACGGCGCGGTTTTTCGCGGCGGAGCCGCTGCGCGCCCTGACCGAGTCCGGGGATGTGAGCCGCATCCGCGAGGAGCTGGCGCTGATTCCGTGGAATGGCGGCCTGCCTGATGCGGTATTGCTCTATTTCGGCGCGACGCAGAGTTATGCTGTGCTGGTCGAATGCCGGACGGAACCGGAGGAGCTGAAACGGAAAATCCTCCGGAAATATGAGAAAAATCCGAATGTTTCCCTCCGGCAGTTGACGGAGCGCGGTTTCCCTGTCTTGCGCCTGAGTTTCACCCGTCCCGACAAACCGGGCCGGATCAAGAACTACGATCTGGTCCGGCTCGCCGATGACGTCGTGCTGATGGCGGGCAACCGGAATCCGACGCCGTGGGAGACGCTCGACCGCCGTTACTCCTCCGCGATGGGCCGGCAGCTGCGGCAGGCGCCGGAGGCTCTGCTGCTGTTCGGAGTCTGCGACGATCCGGGCAAGCTTGGAATCGACCCGCTGGGTATGACCCGTCGGATGCGCTCGTTCTCATTCTCCGTCTTCGCCGATGCGGGGCGCGGCATTGAGCTGGCGGCCGAAGTTCAAGGCACGGATTCCGCTGCCGCGCAGGGGCTGAACACACAGTTCACGCTCTTTTCGCGGCTGCTGTTCGGCGCTTTTTTCGGCGCATACCCGGATCTGATGCGGCGCTGCAGTTCCGCCGTGAAGCTGACGGTGCAGCAGGAGACGCTGCATCTCTCCGCAAATTTCTCCCCGGAGACGCTCGCCGAAATCCGCACATGTTACGTGAATGATTCCGACCGTTTCAACCGGACGCTCGAAAGCAGCCTGATTTCCGGAGGCAGTGGAAAAAATGGAAAAAAATGAAAGACGCAGCGGCCTCCCTCTTCCGGCCGGAAAACGGCGGAAGGTTCGGGTGTGGCTGATCGTTCCGGCGGCAGTCGCCGGAGTCGTCGCGATAACGGCTTTCCTGATACTGGGGATGCCGCGCGATTACCGGAAAGAGGTGATGAACGAAACTCCCGATCCCGGGCTTTTTCTCTCCATACAGCAAAAGCTGGCGGATGCGATGCTGACGCCGGACGGCGTGGCGGAACAGGCCGAAATCGCTCTCACCGCGGAGGAGTTGAACGCCTGTCTGAATGCCGGTTTGAAAATGGCGCAGCTGAAACCGAAGGCGGGGGACCCCTCTTTCAACGGCAGCTGGCGGGACGGCTTGCTGGAGCTCCGGGTGAGCCAGCCGCTCGGTTTTCTGGCCGTGAACGCCGAACTCCGGGCCACGCCGGGGGTGAGGGACGGGAAGCCGGAGTTGACCGTACACTCCGCACGCGCCGGCTGGCTTCCGCTGCCGGCCTTCGCGCTGGAAGGGGCCGCCGACAGGGTGCTTGCCGAGCTTGCAGAAACAGAGGATTTCAAAATCGTGCTCGCGGCGGTCGAATCCGTCAGCCCGTCGCCTTCCGGCGGCCTGAAGCTCGTCGTCAATCCTCCGCAGATCAGCCGCGCAATCCTCTATTTCCTCTCGCGTTCTTCGAAGCGGTGAATCCGTCTGGGGGGGTATCAAGCATTGTTTACAAAAAAATTCAAGTATTTTTTTTGATATACTGCAACAATGCAGTTATAGTATGGACAAAGATTTATGGCGCGAAAACTTTTTGAAATCATAAAAAGATTCGAACGCCGGAAATGCGCAGTAAGATGCATACGGTTAGCTTAACCGGAAAACAACTGCCGCAGGGGATTGAAATATTGCAACGATAAATGATTGACAGGGAGATATGAATGCGGTTCGTGCAAGTCAGACACTGGAAACCGGAGGAGATTATACAGCACATCATGGCGCGGAATGGGGTGGAACCGCTGAATTCTTACTATTATGCAACAAAATACCCCAGCGTATACGCCGCAGCCACTCGTCTTTTCGGTTCATGGGAAGATACCATCACTGCGTGCGGGCTTGATTACAACCTGATCCGCAAATACAAACGCTGGAGCAAAACGGCTGTGATCAATCAGATTCGCAAGCTGCATCAGGAGAATCAGCCGATTTCATCGCAAGCGGTTCAGCACAATCATAAAAGTCTCTATATGGCGGCGATCAAACGGTTCCGCTGCTGGAGACGTGCCGTCGAAGCCGCCGGGATCGATTATCGGCAGATTAAGCTTCGCCGCAATCTGAACGAAACGGAAATCCGCCGGCTGATTTCTGAACTTCATCAGCGGCAGGTGAATCTTTCCTACACCAGTATGCGCCGTGATTATCAGTATCTGCTTGCGGCAGCAAGCAAAAAAATCGGTGATGGGAGCTGGGCATGCGCTCGTCTCCGGTGCGGAATCATGACCAATTACCGGCTTAAAAAGCCGCACACGGAAGATGGGAAAAAACGTAGTTGAGGATTTTTCCGCAAAAATGGGGTACACCGGCATCCGCCGAAATTTGAGCTTTGGCGTCGCTGCTGTCTACATCTTTTCAATCCCTCAACCGGCAAGTTGACGTCCGGCGGCATCGAAATAGGTTCCCATAAAAGCGATGTCCGGGGTGTTTGGCATGATTGGCAAACGCACTTCGTGATGCATGGAAAGGTTCAAAAATGCCGGAAATAAGCTGAGGGAATGATTTATGTGAGTGGAGGGAAGAAAAACGATGCCGTCGGGCGGTCATGGCTGCCTGACGGCATTTCTCTTTTCGTGCCGGTGCCGGGTGCGGCTCCGCCGCCTTGACGCGCATGCGGACAGGCCTGACCCTCTCCGCACAATTTTGCATCCGGGGAACGCTTTCCGTGTTGGAATGCGCCCCGGCAGCGCCATGGCTTAGGGGAAGCGCGCCCCTTGCGGGGCGCGGTCTTTCTGCGCATTCGCGCAGCAGACCGTGTACGCTGCGCGGCAAAATTTCATTTTGCTGATGCAGCTGTTTCGCTTCGCGTACAGATCGCCTCCGGGGTCCGGGGCGCGTCGCCCCCGGACCCCGGACCGGCAGGGTGCCGGTGCCGGGTGCGGCTCCGCCGCCTTGACGCGCATACAGGCCGGCAGGGCCCGGCGGCTTGCACTGTCTTTATTGGTTCCGCTTCATGTATTTGAGCAGGACCCGGCGGCGCGGGGTGTCGCCGATCCGGCGGGTGTCGGACTTTACCGGGCCGATTTCCGCATCCCAGCCGTCGTATTCCCGGAACGCATGGTAGGTCCAATCCCATCCGTGTTCCTCGAAGATCGAAATGACGTCGTCAAGCCACTGTTCGGCTCCGGGCGCCCAGCGGGCCACTCCGAACTCCCCGACGTAGATTGGAACCCGGTACTTTTTCTGGAACTCGATGACCGGCGCCATCTCCTTCTCCAGCATCGCCTTGTTCCACATTTTTCCGGCGATCATGCCCGGGTAGACAATGCCTGCCGGACGGTTGTGGACTCCCTGGTGCGTGAATTCGCCGGGGCTGTAGATGTGAAAGCTGTAAATGACGTTCGGCACATCGACCGGAATCAGATTTTCAAAACCGGCTGCCCCGCCCCATTGGGCGGGCTCGATGATGATCGGCGTATCGGGATCGACCTCGCGGATCGCTTTGGCGATCTTCTCCGCCAGCCGGTTCCAGTCGAGTCCGCCGTCCGGCGTATAGATGTAATTTTCTTCGCGCGGCTCGTTCAGCAGGTCGTAACCCCAGATGGCGGGTTCATCCTTGTATTTCTCCGCGATTTCGCGCCAGATGTCGGCCAGCAGCTGCTGCATGGCCGGCTCCCAGCTGAGCTTGTTGCTCAACAGCTCGTTGAGACTGGTTCCGGGGCCGACGTGCATGTCGATCAGGATTTTGATCCCGTTCGCCCGGGCGGCGGGCAGGATAGCGTCGAGCTCGCTCAGGCCGCGTGCGATGATCTTGCGGAATCCCTCCTCCGTCGTGTGATCCTCGTTGCGGCGCCGGCTGAGCTGGAAGCGGATCAGATTCGCGTTCCAGACCTCGTTCAGCTCCCTGAAGGCGGCCGGCGAAAGGTCGCCGCCCGACATGACGCCGCGGAATTTCGTCTCCTTCTGGACCGGCAGTTGCTGTTTGAGCCCGTCCTTCGGAATGGCCGGAGCCGGGAGCAGGACGACTTTCAGATTGTCGATGCTGATTTTTCCGGCGCAGCCCTGAAGGCCGATGCAGAGGTCCACGCTTTTGGCGGAGTGCGGAATCCGGGCGAAAACGGTGAATTTCCTCCAGTCGTAACTGCCGATCACCTTCTCCTGGTCGGGATGGTCTTTCCGGCCGTCGTTGTAGGCGATGCCGAGCATGAGCTTCGGCCCGAGATACGAGAGTTTCGGCCTGGTGACGTTCTCGGCCTTCATCCACCCCTCGGCCATGATGGCGCGTCCCCGGAGTTTTTCGACATCGAGCGGAATGCCGGCGAGGCTGCTGTCTTCCTCCTTCGAGTTGGTCACGACGATGCAGCCGGAATTGTCGATGCCCCCCTTCGCGTCGAAACGCATGTTCGGGCCGAAGTTCCACTCTCCGGTCGAGGCCGGGGAGTTGAAATCATTCCGGTAGACCACCTCTTCGGCGGCGGGGAGCAGCATTGCCGCTCCGCAGAAAAGTGCGAGAATCAGTGATTTCATCATGATGCCGTTCCTTACCGTTCGTACAGTTTGCTCCATCTGGTCTGCCAGCGGAGCGGGTGCCAGTATCTGGTTTCGGCGTGTCCGTCGAAGAAGACGCCGTTCGCATACGAGTTGCCGCCGTGGCGGAAGGCGACCGGGGAGCCGTTCGGGTCGGTCTCCGTCTCGCCCTGATAGCAGCCGAATTCGGCGGTCCACTGCGCGACGCGCCAGTCGAGGCCGTCCGTGAAGGCGACCGAATTGGTCGGCTGGGCGATCCGGGCGATCTTCAGCGGCACGGTCTGGCTGGAGCTGAGGGTGGTGTGCGCGTCCGAATTGAGTCCGTAACTGGCTTCGAGGTGCTGCCACTTGTTGCTGTCGCCGATTCTGAGGAAGGCGCGCGACATCGGGCAGAGCATGCCGGGGGCGATCCGCTCATCGCTGTGGTTGGTTGCCGGGTCCTCCCACACCATGCCGCCGAGCAGGGTGCGGAAGGCGAGGTTCTGATACCACGCCTTGGGATTTGCTCCCTCGTACCGCATCGGAACCCAGTAGCCGTCGTAGCCGTCCGCATAGAAGGCGCCGGCCATGCCCATCTGCTTGAGGTTCCCCGTGCATTTGATCTTCTTCGCCTGGTTGCGGGACTGGTTCAGCGCCGGCAGCAGCATGCTGGCCAGAATGGTGATGATCGCAATGACCACCAATAGTTCGATGAGGGTGAAAGGGTGCCTTTTCATGATTCCGTCTCCTGTTGGTTTCCTTGATAAGTGGTGTTTCCGGTGACGATTTCGCGGGTGACCGGCAGTCTGCGTGCTAGGCGCGGCATGGCGTTCGCGCCCGTTTCGAGCAGGTCGATGATCTCCCCGGCGATTTTCTCGTAGTGCGTGCGGAGCCGGAGCCCGTCGTACTGCCATTTCCGGTCCACCCAGAGCGCGTCGCTGGCGATCCGGCAATGTTCCAGCTCCGGATGGCGGCGGATCGTCTCCGGGAAACCGATCGCCCGGCAGTTGAAGATGATGCCGTCCGGCGCGCAGCCGAGGGAGACCATCTTCTCCAGCTCGAGCTCCGATTCGCGTTCGGGAGTGAGCACATATCCGGACGGAAATGCGAGCCCCGCCTCGGCGCAGGCGCGTTCGACGCCGCGGACCGCTTCCGGATGCGGGCCGTCCTTCACCAGGCAGAGCCGGCGGCAGCCGCCGGAGATCAACTGCCGGGCGGTTTCGTAGTTTTCCTGCTCGAAGTCGAAATAGTAGCAGTCGATTCCCGGAATCCGCCTGCTTACCGCAACGACCGGAACGAGTTCGGCGATATGGAGCAGATTCGGGATCAGCTTCTCGTCCGGACACCACCAGCAGATGCCGGAGAGCGTGGAGAGTTCCGGGAACGACTCCTGCCCGGTTTCTCCCATCGTGATCATTTTGAGCAGGTTGTGGCTGTCCCGCTCCAGCAGCTCCCCGCCGATGCAGCCGGCCGTGTGGAAGGCGTCCCGGCTCAGGTATGCCCAGCGCCCGTCCCCGAAGACGAAGCCCCAGATCCGGCTTTCGCGCGTTCCGATCCGGTCCGGGTTGCTGAACAGCCCGACGCCGCGCCGGTTGGTCAGATAGCCCTCCCGGACCAGCTCCTGAAGCGCGCGGACCACGGTCGGCTGGCTGACGCCGAACTTCTCCGCCAGTTCCCGGTTGGACGGCAGCCGCGTGACTGATCCCTCGCGGCTCGCCAGCCAGTCGAACACATAGTGCCGGATCCGCATGTACGATGACTGCGTCTGGTTCCTCATCGCGCCCCCCTCCTTCCGATAGCAGGTGATATGAATTGCGAATAACCAGTTATCACTTATATTATGAGCGAAAATATCTGAAATGTCAAGTGATGACCGGAAAAAATCAGAAAGAATCGCCGTTTTCGGTCCAGTCCCGGAAAATCGGCTCATCAGCTCTGATCCTGTCACGCCGCAGACGCCGCGGGAGCCGGAGGGGCATTTCGTCCTTCTCCGGCTCCCGCGGCGTCTGCGGCGTGACGGTACTGAGGTTAATCGGCTTTTCCGGTACGGAGTCCGTCTTCGACGGAGGCGCCGGTCTGTTTCAGCGCATTCTTCAGCGCTTCCCGCAGCTCCGCCACAAACCGGTAGTAGATCCGGCCGCCGACGACTTCGAGCCGGACGGTGAGCTTCTGCGGCGCGGAGGTGTTCTGGACTGCTTCATCGCAGAGCTCTTCGAGGGCGCGGACGACTTCGGCGGTCAGCCGCTTCTCCGTCGCTTCGGCTTCGGACGGCTTCAGGGAACCGCTGAAGGCGCGCTCCTTCAGGCGGATGGTCAGCACTTCAGCCTCTGCGTCGATGCGGATTCGCCAGACCCGGGTTTTGACCGTTTCCGGCGGCGGGATGGACGGCTCTGACGCTTCGGGCGGGGTGTTCAGCCGCTGCAGGATCGCGCGGGAGCGCAGCTCGATCTCCGCCGCTGCTTTCGGGAACAGCTCCGGATAGCGCCGTTCCGTTCCCGCATGGAAGGCGGCCAGGACGCGCCTGCCGTAACTGCCGCGGATCGTTTCGAGGTCGACCGCGCCGTTTTTCGAGCCGAACCAGCGGGCGAGCCAGGATGAGGAGGCGCTGCTTTGCATCTTCTCCATCTCCGCGACGACGGCGTCGTATTCGGCGTCGACGGCGGCGAGCTGGGCGGAGAGTTCCGCATTTCCGGCGGCGAGAAGTCCGGTCAGCTTCTGCTTCAGCAGCGTCCGGCTTTCGGCCAGCAGACCCGGGGCGGCTTCGCCGGGGAGCTCCGGGAGCTTCGCCGGATCTGCCCGGAACGCTTCGATCGCTTCGGGGGAGGGGCGGTAACTGCCGCCGGCGACGGCGGGAAAGCGTTCCTGCAGCTGCCTGGCCGCGAATTCGTTGCGGTGCTTCTGCAACTCCGGTTTCAGGGTTTCGAACCGCCGGGCGAGCGCGCGTTTGACCTCCGCATCGGTTTCGAGCGTTTTCCGGTATTGTTCCGGCATGGCAAGCTGCTCTGCCGCCGCCGCGAGGGCGGCCCGGCCGGAAAGAGCTTCGTACTGCCGGAAGCTCTCCGCCGGATCGGCGTGGGCGGCCGGGTCACGGGCGAGCAGCGCGGCGTAATCCGCCGCCGCCGCCGGTTTTTGCAGCGCGCGGATCGCGCGCTCCTGCGGCAGACGGCCGGCGCGGCTGCGGATCAGCTGCCGGGTGCGGGGGAAGAGCGCATAGCGTTTCTCCTCCTTCCAGCCGGCGATTTCGGCATTCAGTTTCTGCTCAAGTTCCGCTTCGGCCGCGGCCGGGTCCCAGAGCCGCGTGTCCGGTTCGAGCCGGGCGGCGAGGTCGAGCTGGCGCTTCTGCTGGGCGCGGGCCGACCGGAGGACGGGGGCGACCAGTTCGGTTCCGAGCCGCGGAAGCAGCTCCTCCCAGAGCGGGGTCTTGCGGCGCGCCGTGAAGCGTTCCAGAAGTTTGCGGGTCAGCGCGGCATCGTCGTCGGCTTCGAGCTCGGTTTCGGTCGGATAGATCCTGTCCGTCAGTTCGGCGCGCTGCTCGTCCACGAGGCGTTTGCGTGCCGCCTCGAACGTGGCCGGGAACTCCTTTTTCTGCTTCTCCGCGATGAGTTGTGCGGACTTCTGGCCGAAGGCCGCCGCCTGTTCGGCGGAGAATTTCTCCCGGAAGGGCGCGAGCACATGTTCGGCCATGTCGCGGTAGCTCTCCGCCAGCAGTTCCGCGAAACGCGGCTCCATGCGTTTGAGCGCCGCGGCCCGCGACGCGCATTCGGCCGGTTTCCGCTTCATTTCGGAGTAGAGGGTTTCGGCCGCTTCCGGCATCAGTTCGGCAAGCCAGCGCTTTTCGGCTTCGCCGTAGAGCAGCCGCGCCGAGAGCAGTCCGGTCTGGCGTTCGAGCAGCCTGCGGCTTTCGCCCTCCGGCACGGCGGCGGCGAAAAGCTGCGGCAGGAGCAGGGCGGCGAGAATGGACGGAATCAGGCGTTTCATGGCAGTTCCTCCAGCATCGGCGCTCCGCTGATCCGCTTGAGTTCGCTGCGGACGAAGGCGTTCAGCCGCCCGGCCAGTTCGGTCAGCAGATACCGTCTCGTTTCGCCGTCCGGTTCGGCATTGATGCGGGCGAGCAGTTTTCGCAGTTCCGGGTCGGTGACGGTTTCGGGATGCTGCGCGATATGCTCCTGCAGTGTGGCGGCGGCGAGCGTCTGAACTTCGGAAACTTCATTTCTGAGCTGTCCGATCCGGAGTTTCAGCTGCTCTTTCAGCCAGAGCCGGTCGGCATCCCCGAGATCGGAGGCGGCGATTCCGGCCTGTCCGAGCGTCTGCTTCTCCCATTCGGCCTGGAGGACGTCGGGGGCGGAGTAATCGAGGCAGGCGTTTTGTCCGCCCTGCCGGAACGACAATCTCGGATTTTCCTCGCCGCTCAGCGCTCCGTCGCGGATGATTCCGGCCAGGTCGTAGCTTTTCCGGCCGCTGTCGGGATCGATCCGCAGGAACGGAGTAAGGCCGTAGCGGACCCGGTAGCGTTCGGCCGTGCGGTCGACCGCATTGGCGAGTTTCTCGCGCCGGGCGAGATCGAGCTGCTCGCGGAGTTCGTCGAGCCGGTTGATTTCGCCGCCGGTTTTCTCCATGAAGAGAAAGAAGGTGATCATGAAAATCAGCATGATCGCCAGCGTGATCTGCAGAAAGACCGCGTTCAGTTCGTGCTCTTCGCTGTTCGCGGCGGATTCGCCGTGCAGGAGCTTCAGCAGCTTCGAACGCGTCCGGTAAGAGAGTCGGGAAGCCATGACGTCACCTCAATGCGCTGCGGATTTGTTCGATGGTCTGCCGGAGCTCCCGGATCGTGTCTTCGCTGACGGTCAGCTGGCGGTTCAGCTCGGCGTTCTCGGCGGAGAGCCGGCCGTTTTCCTCCCGGAGCCGCTGCTGGTGGAGGTCGAGCCTGCGGATTGCCTCCGCCAGCGCGTTCAGCGTTTCGGCGGCGCTCTTCTGCCAGGCGGTTTCGGCCTCGCGCCCGGCGGCGGCATTCTGCCGCAGTTCGCGGAGCGCGCCGGCGGTTTCGGCCAGTCCGGCGCGGAAGCGCGCCGATTCCGCCGTGCTGCTGCGCAGCTCCTCCGTCGCGGCGGCGAGCCCGGCGGAGATCCGGCCGATGAGCCGGTCGAGCTCGGGTTCGTCCTCCGGCCCGCTTCCGCGGCAGCTTCGCAGCAGCGGCAGCACCGCCGCCGGCATCAGGACCATGACCCAGGCTACCGCCACCAGTGTCGAGAACATGGCCGTGTGCAGGCAGCGCATCAGCGCCGCGATCGTGATCTGCTCCGCCGGATAGTAACCGACCAGGATGATGCCCCAGATCGTGCCGAGCAGCCCGAGCGCGAGGTTGAACCGGTCGTATCCGGGGAAGAACGGACACCCCGGGTCCTCCGCCGGCCGGAAAATCCGGTACAGGATCAGGACGAAACCGAAGAACGGGATGAAGGTGGTCACGGTCGAAACGTCAACCGTGCTCCAGTCGAGCAGCGGAGCGAAGCCCGGCGGAAAGCGGTCCGTGTATTCTCCCCGGAACAGCAGCGCATAATAGCGCCGGGCACTGATCAGGTTGTTGAGCCAGAGGATTCCGAAGCATACGGTTCCGGACAGCGCCGCGGCGGCGGCGAAGGTTCTTTTCATGAATGGGTCCCTTGTTTTCAAACTGTATGGTCGATGCAGAAAGTATAGCCGCGGAATCCGGCGCTGTCAATGGAAGATTGCAGGATTGTAATGAAACCGCACGGATTTCCGTCCGGCCGGGGAGCGCGGGTCGGTCCGGATTTCAGCCTGAAATCTCAGATCCCCGGCTTGAAAATCCGGGAGTTTATGGTATATGTACCCGGCGGGAGCGATAAATCTGCAATCATGAATAAGGAACGGGAAATACGCGGGCGGTTCGCCCCGAGTCCGACCGGGCCGCTCCATCTCGGCAATGCGATGACCTTTCTCGTCGCGTGGCTGTCGGTGCGGAGCCGGGGCGGCCGGATCGTCATGCGCATCGAGGATATCGAAGGACACGGGCGTGATCCGGCCGTCATCGAAGGCAACTGCCGCGATCTGCTCCGGCTCGGGCTCGAGTGGGACGAAGGCTATCGGGCGGGCGGTCCGCACGGGCCGTACCGGCAGAGCGAACGCGCGGAGCTTTACCGCCGCGCGCTCGACCGGCTGCTCGAACAGGAGCTGGTCTATCCCTGCGTCTGTTCCCGGCGAGATGCGCGGCAGGCCGGGGCGGCGCCGCATGCGGGCGACTGCCGCATGTATGACGGCCGCTGCCGGGGGCGTTTCGCCGATTACGCCGAGGCCGCCCGCGCGCTGGCCAGCAGCGGAAGATTGCCCGCCTGGCGCTTCCGGGTTCCGGACCGGGAGGTTGTGTTTCGCGACCGCCTGTGCGGCGGGCAGCGGGTCAATCCGGCTCTGACCTACGGCGATTTCCCGATTGCGCGCCATCCGGACGGAATCGGCTACCAGCTCGCGGTCGTGACCGACGACATCGATATGCGGATCACCGAGGTGGTCCGCGGCGGCGACCTGCTCGAATGCACGCCGTGGCAGATTCTGCTTTACCGCGCGCTCGCGCCGGAGTTTCCGCTGCCGGAATTCTGCCACCTGCCGGTCGTGACCGGCGCGGACGGAAAACGGCTGGCGAAACGGACCGGAAGCCTGACGCTGGAGTCGCTCTTTGAGCGCGGCGTACGTCCCGGAACCGTGCTCGGATTGCTCGCCTTCTGGGGCGGCTGGGCCGAGTTCGGGGAGGAGCTGACGCTTCCGGAGCTGCTGGAGCGGTTCGATCTCTCCGCGCTGCGCGGCCGCAAACCTTGTCTGGACGGCGCCGCCCTGCGGCTGCTGGGGGCGGAATGAGACGGAAATCCCCGGCCTTTTTCGCCGGGACGCTTGAAAAATGCGCCGGCCGGGTATATGCTTAGACGAGATGACGCAAGGAGATCAGACGAATGTCCACGTTTAAATTCAGGTGTGTGTTCTGCCGGCAGAAGATCGAGGCGGAGGAGTCATGGATCGGCATGTTTGCGGAGTGCCCGAGCTGCGGCCGCCGGATCGAAGTCCGGCGCGAGGATGAATATGCGGTGATCGCCCCGCTTTCGCCGGAGCCGGAGCCGGAGCAATTCTCCGCCCCCCGGACTGCGGAGCCGCCCAGGACCGGGATGCCCGAACCGTTCCCGAAACCGTTCAAAATCGACCTGCCGAAGTGGGAGCTTCCCGGCCGGGAAAAGTCGGGGAAATGAAGCGCCGGCTCATCTGCTGCGCCGCTTTTCTTCTGCTGGGAGCCGGGGCTTTCTGTGCCGGATGGTTTTTTCGGGAGGTTTCCGCTTTTCTTGAAGTGGAGCGTGAAGCCTCTTACGCGGAGGCGCGCCGTCTGCTGCTTCGCTGCCGTTTGGAGATTCCCGGCGATCTTCGTGCTTTGAATGTCTTTTCTTATGATGCCGGTCCGGATACGGCGTGCTGGTTTTCCTGTCGGATTGCACCGGACGAATACGAACAGTTGTCGAAGCTCTGGGAAGTGAAAGCGGCTGCGGGAAAGTTGCCGTCTCCCGGCGAACCGCCCCGACCCCTGGTCTGGTGGAATCCGCCGGAGAAGCTGGAGGAAACCGGGACCGGCCGGCTCTGGATTGGCTACGACCGGGCGTCCGGCGTGCTCTACGGCTATGTTTTTACAATTTAATGCGCCGTTCCGGGCGGCCGGGACTTGCCAAAACGGCCAATCGGGAATAGATTATGCAGGTGTGTGCCTGTTATGGAATTTCAAAACTTTTACGGAGTGATTTCATGCGTCGATTGATGCTTGCCATGTTCGCGGTCTGCGCCGCGCTGTTCTTCGGCGGCTGCGCCGATCCGGTTGTGATGTCCGAGGTGCTTCAGCAGCGGCAGGACCAGAAAATCTACACCCGCTACAACCTCTGGTATCTGAATCCGGCCGAAATCAGCAGCCTGAACATCCAGCAGGGGACCTTCCTGCCGCTCGGCAGCGAGATCGAGCCGGTCGGCACGAGTTACAGCTATATCACGGGCAGGAGCAAGCTGACGTTCCGCGACCTTTCGGGGCGCGAGTACACCATCGACTTCGATCCGGGCTACCGGCTCTGTTCGCTGCGCGACTTCATCGCCCAGACCTTCACGACCGAACTGCCGGAGGAGCTGACAAAAGATATTCCTGCCGCCACGCTTGAACGGATCAGGGCCGGGCAGGTCGTTGCCGGGATGAACCGGCGCGAAGTCATGCTCGCCTACGGGCCGCCGCCTGCCGTGCGCACGCCGAATCTGCGCAACGAAACCTGGATTTACTGGATCAGTCCGACCGCAACGGTTCGGGTCATCTTCCGCGGCGATACCGTCCGCAACGTTCTGAACATCAATGAGTGATTCTGCCGTGACATTTTCCGCGGAGGAGCTGGCGCGGGGCGCCGGCGGCCGCTGGACGGACGGGCGCGGGACTGCTGTCTCCGGCGTATTCACCGATACGCGGCAGGATGGTTCCGGGCGGCTTTTCATCGCGCTTTCGGGCGAAAATTTCGATGCGCACGACTTTCTTCCGGCGGCGGTCTCCGCCGGGGCCGCCGCGCTCTGCGTCGCGGAGTCGAAGCTCGGCCGGCTGCCGGAGCCGTGCCCGGTTCCGGTGCTCGCTGTGGCCGATCCGCTGCGGAGCTATCAGGGAATCGCGCGGCTGCACCGGCGGCGGTTCCCGGAGCTGACGGTTGCGGCGGTCACCGGCAGCGTCGGCAAAACCAGCGTCAAGGAGATGCTGCGCGCGATTTTCACCGCCGCCGCCGGCGCGGAGCGGGTGCTCTACACGGTCGGAAATACGAACAATCAGGTCGGCGTGCCGCAGAATCTGCTGCGGCTGCAGCCGCAGCACCGGTTCGCGGTCATCGAGATGGGGACCAACCATCACGGGGAGATTGAACCCCTGAGCTGCTGCGCGCTGCCGCAGGTGGCGCTGGTCAATTCGATTGCGCCGTGCCACCTTGAGTTTCTCGGCTCCCTAGAGGGGATCGCCCGCGAGAAGAGCCGGATTTTCAGCGGTTTGCCGGCGGACGGAACGGCGGTGATTCCGCGAAGCTGCCCGGCCGTCGAAGTGCTGGCGGAGGCGGCGGCGCCGTTCCGGCTGCTGCGTTTCGGGGAAGGAAGCGGCTGCGCCGTCGAAGCGCACTACTGCGGCGGCCGGCTCGAGGGCAGTTCGTTCGAGCTCCGTTTCGCGGACGGCGAACGGTTCGAAATTTCGTGGAGTTTGACCGGGCGGCACCAGGCCGTGAACGCGGCTGCCGCCGCGGCGGCGGCGCTGGCCGCCGGAATCGCGCCCGCCGTCATTGCGGAGGGGCTGGAACGGACCGTCCTGCCCGGCATGCGCGGCAAACTTGTGCGGAGCGGCGGAGTGACCTATCTGAATGATGCGTACAATGCGAACCCGGGCAGCATGCGCGCCGCATTCGAGCATCTGGCCGAGTTTGCCGACCCCGGGAAGCTGATTCTTCTGCTGGGGGAAATGCGCGAACTCGGGCCTGAATCCGAAGCGGCGCACCGGGAGATTTACGGGCTTGCCGCCAGGCTGTTTCCGGGCGCGCGGATCGTGACGGTCGGCGACGGTTTCCGCAATGCGGGCGGCGGCGAGCATTTCGCCTCCGCCGCCGATGCGCGGCGGGTGACGGCGGAAGCGAAGCCGGGCGACCTCGTTTTTGCCAAGGGGTCGCGCGGGATCGGCGTCGAAGCGGCGCTGCCGGAAGAGGCGCGCTGAACATCGAAGTGACTATGGAGAAAGCGGAAAACGGCGGCCGGTTTCCGGCAATGCGGCCCGAAGGCCGCCCGCCGCTCCGCTGCGAAGGGAGGTATGCCGGTGATTTTATCTTTTGAACGGGTATTGGGCGAGCTTCTGATCGCCCGGCGCGGTTTCCACGGCGATTCCGCGCGCGGGAGAGTGGTCAACGATTCGCGTAAGGTGTTGCCGGGCGATATTTTCGTCGCAATTCCCGGCACGGTCAGCGACGGACACAATTATATCGACGCGGCGATCAAGGCACGGGCCCAGGTGGTGATCCATCAGCATCCGCTTTCGCATTACGCGCCGCATACGACCTATCTGATGGTGACCAGCACGCGGCTGGCCTATGCGCGCTGCTGCCGGGAATTCAACGGCTGCCCGGACCGGGAGCTGCCGCTTTTCGGCGTTACCGGCACCAACGGCAAAACGACGACCGTCTATATGATCGAGCATCTGCTGCGCGCGGGCGGCCGTTCGTGCGGACTTATTTCGACCGTGGAGACGCGGGACGGCAAAATCGTGCGTCCGGCCGACTGCACCACGCCGGAGGCGGGCGTGCTGTTTCCGCTGCTGGCCGAGATGCGTCGGAACCGGCTGGCCGCCGCCGCGATGGAGCTTTCGAGCCATGCGCTCGATCAGGGCAGGGTGGCCGGAACCGTGTTCCGGGTGGCGGTCTTTACGAATCTTTCGGGCGATCATCTCGACTATCACCGCGACATGGAGCACTATTATCATGCGAAGAAGCGTCTGTTCACGGAGCAGCTTTCCCCGAAGGGGGCGGCGGTCATCAACGTCGACGACCGTTACGGCCGGCGGCTGGCCGACGAGCTGGCCGACACGACCCGGGTCATCACCTTCGGCAGTGCCGATGCCGAGGCGAAATGGCGTATCACGAACGTCGAATTGCCGGAAGACGGGGTCCGGTTCCGGCTCGAAGGGCGCGATGAGGCGTTCGACGTCGGTTCGAACCTGATCGGCAGCCACAATATCCACAACCTCACCGGCGCGATACTGGCCGTGCGCGAATTCGGCCTGACGCCGGAGGAGATCAACCGCGCGCTCGCGGTGAAAATCCGCGTTCCGGGCCGTCTTGAACGGATCAACAGCCGGAAGGGATATGCCGTGTACGTCGATTACGCGCACACCGACGACGCATTGAGCAATGTGCTCGAAATCCTGCGTAAGATCACGCCGCGCCGCCTGATTGCGGTGTTCGGGGCCGGCGGGGACCGCGACCACCTGAAGCGCCCCCGCATGGGACTTGCGGCGGCGGAGAAGGCGGATCTTGTGATCCTGACCAGCGACAATCCGCGCAGCGAAGAGCCGGAGGCGATCATCCGGGAGATTGCGGCCGGGATTCCGGAAGGTGCCGCGTATGAGATCGAGCCGGACCGTTTTCTGGCCATCCGGCGGGCGCTGGAGCTGGCGGAACCCGGCGACGCCGTCCTGATCGCCGGCAAGGGGCATGAGACTTATCAGGAGATCAAAGGCGTGCGCCATCCGTTCGACGACCGGAAAGTGGTCAAGACGGTGCTTTCCTCTCTCGGAGAACGCGGGGAGCCGCAGCCGTAAGCCGGCGGGAGCATATGCGAAGCGGCTGTTCCGGAAAGCCCCGGGCGGCCGCTTCCGGCTATCCGGCGGGCGTGAATGTTCCGCGGCTTTCCGGGGAGTCCGGAATCGCGTTTTTTTATTTCGGACTTCTTTTTTGATTTTTTGTGCGAAATGCGTTTGCATTCCGGTCGGAGCCGATTATAGTTAGGAGTGAAGGGGAGCCGCTCCGGGGTCCCCGGGATCAACCAAAAGGAGATTGGGCAAATGGTTACAGGCATCGTTCTGGTCAATGTCGAGCGGGCTATGATTCGCAGCGTCATCGAAGATCTCATGAGGATTGAAGGAGTCTCCGAAGTTTACAGCGTCGCCGGCGAATACGACCTTGTCGTCATGATCCGCGTCAAAAGCAACGCCGAACTGGCGGAAATCATCGCTACCCGTATGACTCACGATATCAACGGCATCATCCATACGAAGACCCTGGTTACCCTCAACGCTTACAGCAAGCACGAACTGGAGAAGATTTTTCTGGCCGAATAGCCATCATGATAGAGGGCGGCTCCGCCGCCCGATGTACCGGGGCCTTCCTGCGGGGAGAGCCCTTTTTTTTACCGGTCGCGGATCAGCCGCCGCAGGTAGCGGACCGCTTCGGCCGGATCGACCCCCTCAAGCACGCGGGTGCGTTCCACCCGGTGAATCCGTCCGTAGCGGACGGCCGGCAGCGCCGCGAAGCCGGGGCGGCCGGCGATGGTTTCAGCCGACTCCGTCTCCGCCAGGAACAGGATCACTTCGGGAGAGCTCTGCACGAGATACTCAGGGCTGACCGGTCCGGTCGGAAGCGCTTCGCCGATGTTTTCGGCCCCGGCGAGCTTGAGCAGGTCGCCGAAATAGGAGTCGCCGCCGGCGCATTTGTAAGGCGAATAAAGCTCGAAATAAACCCGCCTCCGTTCTCCGCCCGCCGGAGGCGTCGCATCGAGCTGCGTCTGGAATTCCGCGATCAGCGCTTCTCCTTCCGCATTTTTCCCCGCCGCGGAAGCCACGGTGCGGACAAGCCCGGGGTAATCGGCGAGCCGGACGGCCGGAAGCACGGTCACCGCGATGCCGTGCTGCTCAAGCAGCTGTTTCAGGTTCGTCTGGTAATACCAGACGAACGCGCGGCTGACGCCGAGTTCCGCCAGCTTTTCGATGGAGACGGCGGAGCCGCTTCCGGCAACCGGAATCCGTTCCGCGCCGGGAACCGCTCTGCCGTATCGATCGACCGCGGCCAGAGCATCGGCCGCCCCGAGCTTCAGCAGCAGGTGCGACGCCGCCGACGAGGCGGAATAGAAGCGCACCGCCGGTTCCGGCCCGGCGGTTTTCTCTTCCCCGCAGCCCGCCGCCCAGAAGAGGAGAAGGCAGACGAAAAAATAAAAGAGTTTTCTCATGATGCGGGATAATGTATCATGGGAAAACTCCGGGTGCAAGCGGATGCCCGCGAAAACGGGCCTCCGGGAAGCTCTTATTTCTTCGGGGGCAGGTTCGCATTCATGAAATCGACGAACGCCGCCCAGTCGAAACTGTGCACACTGTGTTCTCCGGCGCGGATGTGATAGCCGATGCCTTCGCCGACCGGTTCGTGCAGCTTCGGCATGGGAGCCTCCTCCGGAATGCCGGCGCGGCCGAAGAGCCGGTAGACCTTCGACGCTTCGCGCGCGGCGAGGAATTCGCCTTCGGGGTCGGCCCAGACGTCGCTCTCCGCGCTCGCCACATAGACCGGGCGCGGCGCCACCAGCGCCAGCAGCTCATGCTGGTCGACCGGGAGCGCCTCTTCGCGGTCGATGTAGTCCGACAAATTCAGGGCGAACCAGTGCGGGAACACCTCGATGATCTTCCGGAGCGTTTCGCTCTTGCCGTCCCTGACGATGTGGCGGGTCAGCGATGCGCCGCCGCAGCCGGAATCGTTCGAGACGGCCGCCGCGAAGCGCGGATCGGTCGCCGCCGCCCAGAGCGAGGTCTTGCCGAGACGGGAGTGTCCCCAGACGATGACGCGGTCCGGATCGACCTCCGGGATGGTCAGCAGTGCGTCGAGTCCGCGCGAGAGCCCCCACGCCCAGGTCGAGATCGTGCCCGGATCGTCCTTTTTCTGCACGCCGTCGGCAAGGTAGGCGCGGCGGACGCCGGTTTTCCACGAATCGGGCCGGTCCGGTTCGATATCGGCGGTGTGGATCGTCGCCAGGCCGTACCCGGCGTCGAGCAGCAGATCGAGGTCGTACCGGTCGGCCCGGTTGCCGCGCGGGCGCGGTTTCGGGTTCCACTCCGGAATCAGGACGGCCGGATCGAAGGTCGTCGAATGATTTCCCTGAAAATTGAGTCCGAGAAAGACCGGAACCGGCCCTCCGGCGTTCTTCGGAAGATAGAGCAGCAGCCGGAACGGGTTCGGCTGGTCGATCCCCTTGCAGAGAATGTCGCCCTGAATGCGGATCGCCTTGCCTCCGAGGGCGTTGTCGTCGCGCTCGAGCACTCTGAATTCGATACCCTCCGGCACCGGCAGCGGCTTGCCGTAGACAGTGGTCGAAAAGAGGTGCAGGAGTTCGGGGCGGCGAATTTCCATCCATGCGGCGGCGGAGTCGATTTTCCGGCCGTTGCGGCTGACCAGCGCATCGGGCGGTTCCCCTTTCCAGAAAGCCGGTTCGAGATGGGCGGGCGACTGGCTCAGCCCCGCGCACCCGGCCAGCAGCATGGCCGGGACGAGCGGAAGCGCCTGGCGGATGATTTTGTTCTTCTGCATGATGTTGACTGCTCTTTCCATAGGTTTCGGTTGATCGCCTTCATCGAATGAATCCGGAAATAGTATATCCGGCGAAGGTGCAAAACGCAAACCGTTCCGGCCGGATTTTTGCGGAAATCAGGATTCGCACAGCCGGTCGGCCAGCCCGGACTGGCGGACGGTCCTGTTTTGCAGCGCCGCGGTGATGACCTCTTCGCTTCCCCAGAGTTCGACCCGCTCTTCCGCCCGGGTGACGGCGGTGTAGAGCAGTTCGCGGGTCAGGAGCGGTCCCGGCTCGTCCGGCAGCACGAAGAGCACGTTGCGGAAACCGGACCCCTGCGACTTGTGCACGGTCATGGCGTAAACCGCCTCGTGTTCCGGCAGCTCTGCCGGAATGAAGCTCCGCGCCCGGTTCGGGAAACGGACGCGGACCGCTCCCGGCGCGGACGGGTCCGCGACGACGAGCCCGATGTCGCCGTTGTACAGTTCCGTCCTCGGGTCGTTCCGGGTGACCAGCAGCGGAACGCCGGGAGAGTGAAGCCCGTGATGACCCAGCAGCTTCATCATCGCGGCATTCAGCGCCTCGACGCCGCGTTTTCCGCTCCGCATTGCGCCGAGGAGCCGGAAGGAGTTCAGGATTCCGAACGCGTGTTCGATATTGGTTTCTTCCCCGCTCTCCGCGAGACGGCGCAGATCGTTCATGGCGAATTCGTTGTATACGGGGATCCGCAGC
This sequence comes from Victivallis lenta, assembly GCF_009695545.1. Taxonomy (NCBI): domain Bacteria; kingdom Pseudomonadati; phylum Lentisphaerota; class Lentisphaeria; order Victivallales; family Victivallaceae; genus Victivallis; species Victivallis lenta. The sequence continues at coordinate 53,891 of NZ_VUNS01000006.1, forward strand.
AGCTCCTTCAGGCGGGCTTCGATTTCGCCGGTCGGGATATCGCGGGTCAGGAAGTCCGGCGCATCGCACCGGGCGATCCGCCCGGCCAGTTGGGGAGCGTCCTCCGGCCGGAGCTCTTTGATCGCCCGGCTGAATTCTCCGATATGGACCGCCGTGGCGAAACGGTGATTTTCGGTGAGCTCCGCGACGGCCCCCGAGAGCGGCCGCGCATCGGCGGACGCGACGCGCCAGCCGGTCTGGCGCCGGAACGCCTCCGCCGCGTCGGGCCGGAGCGCATTCAGTTCCGCCGCATCGCAGAGGTCCGAGAGGACCGCGCCGGCTTCCACCGACGCGAGCTGGTCTTTGTCGCCGAGCAGGACGAGACGGCACTCCGGCCGCAGCGCATCGAGCAGTTTCCCCATCAGCAGCAGCGGAACCATCGAGCACTCGTCGACGACGACCAGGTCCCACGGCAGCGGGTTCCGGCGGTCGTGCCGGCAGTTGCCGCGCGGATCGATGCCGAGCAGCCGGTGCAGGGTCGAACTCGGCAGCGAAAGCAGCCGCGATTTGACCGTATCGGAGACGTTCAGCCGGCCGACGCCGCTTGCGAGCGACTCCGCAAGACGCGCCTGCGCCTTGCCGGTCGGCGCGGCGAGCGCCACGGCGAGCTCCGGATTGCGTTCGAGTTCAAGCGCGAGCAGCGCCGCCACCACGGTGGTCTTGCCGGTTCCGGGACCGCCCGATATGATCGAGAACGAGTTTGACATGGCGGTGTAGACGGCGAGCTGCTGGTGATCGACCCAGAGCCGGTCCGCCGCGGCTGCGAAGTAGGGGAGGAGCCCGGCCAGCGCGCCGGCGGGCAGTTCCGGCGGCGGGACGCTCCTGTCGAGTTTGCGGAGGATTTCACCGGCGATACGTTTTTCGCAGTCGTAATAACGCCTGAGATAAAGCCTTCCCGCCTCGTCGAGCATGAGCGGCGCGGTCGGTTCCGCGACGAGCGGCCGGAACTCCGGGCGGCGGAGCACGGCGAGCCAGCCGTCAAGCCCGGGGAGCGTGAGCCGGTTCTCCCCTTCGCCGAGCTGCTGCCCGGCCCAGAGTTCGAGGCGGCAGCAGCTGTGTCCTTCGCGCACCGCGCGCGAGACGAGTGCGGCGGCGGCGGCAAGCTCGGCAGCCAGCGGTCTGCCGGAGAGCCGTTCGAGGAAGTCCGCGAATACGGCGTCGATCGCTTCGAAGCCTTCGATTGCGGCGAAATGAATCCTGCTCATCCGATCAGCTCCTCGAGTTGGCGCACAAGTTCGTACGGCGGTTTGTCGTGAAAGACGCCGCGGCCCGGATGGTCCGGCGACACGCCGCGGACGAAGAGATAGAAAACTCCTCCGAACAGCGACTCGTATTCGGCCTCGTCGAAGCGGCCGAGGCGCATGCGCAGATATTTGACCGCGGCGACCGTATAGATCAGGTACTGAAGAAAATAGAAGCTCCCGGCCATTGCGGCGGGCAGCCGCTCCGGCAGGAAGTTCGCACTCCTGCCGCCCAGCCGGTTCGACTTCCAGTCGAGAATGAAATAACGTCCGTGGTGGCGGAAGAAGAGGTCGATGAATCCGTTCAGGCAGCCGCCCGAGACGGTACGGTTCCAGACCGGCCACTCGCAGAGGCCGAACCGCTCGGCCGCATAGCACTCAAGCAGTCTCCGGAGCTGCTTCGTTGTGAAACCGGAGCGGAAGCGGTAGGCGAACTCCAGCTCGGAGAGCCGTTCGCGCCGCGGCACTTCCGCGAGGCGGAACGCGACGCCGTCCGCGCCGCGGAGCGGGGAACGGAACACATCCTGCGCCATTCGGACCGTAAGCTTGAGCTTTTCCTCCGGATCTTCGCCGCCGCGCAGCAGCCCGAAATCGGTCAGCTGCGGCAGCGCGAGCGCGCGGAGCTCCTCCTCCCCGGCGCTGAAGTCGGCGAGTTCGAAGATCCGGTGCCAGGCGTTGCCCGCCGCCGCTCCGCCGCGGACGGCGAAGATGCCGCCGTCGGGCAGTTCTCCGGGTGTGCCGGGTTCCTGTTCCTTTTCGTCATAATCATATGGAGTGTCGGCGCCTCCCTGCGGACTCAGGCTCGAGTAGCTGACGAACTGCCAGCCGGAGTCGATGCCGAGCCGGACCGGCGGCAGCTCAAGCTCAAGCGTCGCGCCCGGGTCCTGCCGGTAAAACGGCGGCGGTTCGGGCGCCGTCTCCGGGTCGAGGAGTTCGGCCGGGATCTGCGGCTCGGGCGGGTCGGCGAGGAGCGCCTGGACCGGGGAAGTTCCCCGGGCCCCCGCTTCGCGCATGCGGAACAGCCAGTCGGGCGCTGTCGCCTTCGGCCCTTTCCCCCAGAAAATGCGGCAGTGGTGTTTCGCCCGGGTCACGGCGACGTAGGCGAGGCGCAGAAGCTCCTGCAGCCGTTCGTCCTGCGCTTTCCGCTTTCCCTCCGGCGAATCGGTGAGATCGTATTCTAGCTTTCCGCCGGCGTTGTGGAACAGCTCCGCGCGCTTCTCCGCATCGCCGAGATGGAGCCCGGGCAGGAGGACGATCGGAAATTCGAGTCCCTTGCTGCCGTGGATCGTCATCAGCGTAACCGCTTCGCGGTCGGTTTCGAGAAGCTGCTGATACTCCTCGCCGTCGCCTTTGTCCGGATCGGCGATCCGTTCAGCCAGAAAGTCGGCGACTCCGGCCGGGGAGAGCCCGCGCCGGGCCGACTCCTGCTCGAGCAGGTCGCCGAGCTGCAGGAGGTTGGTCAGCTTCCGTTCGCCGCGCGGCAGGGCCGGATAACGCTTGCGCACCTGCCGCGCCGTGAGGAGCGCATTGAAAAATTCGATGAAGCTGCCGTTCTCCCAGATCGTCTGCAGTTCGCGCAGCTTCGTCTGTTCCTCCGCGAGCTCCCGCTCGCCGCGTTCGGTCTGGAGCTCCGCGATCGCCGCGACCGGCATGCCGCCGATCGGGGTGGCCAGCAGGTTCGGCAGCCGGCGCACGTCGTTCGACGCTACGGCGCGGAGGACGGTCAGGAGTTCGCGCGCGTCTTCCGAGTCGAAGATGTTCCCGGTCCGGGTGAACACGGCCGGAATATGCAGCGCGTGCAGCTCCGCCGCAAGCAGCTCCGCTTCGTAGCCGCGAAGGACGAGAATCGCGATGTCGCGCGGACGGATGCCGGATTCGCCGCGCCCCGGCAGAGCGAGCGAGGGGTCGCTGAGCAGCTCGAGCACGGCGCGGGCGGTCCGGCTGCGGCACTCCGCCTCGTTTGCATCGGGAAGGCGGATGATCCGCAGCGGGTGCGCTTCGGGCACTCCGTTCCGGAGCAGCGCCGGGGCCGGTTCCGGCGCGCGAACCTCCGGGAACGTGATGGACGGATCGGCGAACGGATCGGCGTGCCGGTGGAACAGCGTGTTGACGTCGGCGATCATGGCCGCGGCGGAACGGTAGTTGGCCGTCAGCGTATATTTTCTCCCTCCGGCGGCCTCGAGCTCGCGGACGGCGCGGCGGTAGACCGCGATGTCGCCGCCGCGGAACGCATAAATCGCCTGCCTCGGGTCGCCGACCATATAAAGCGTTCCCTCCGGCGGGCGGAAGATCGAGGTGAAGATTTCATACTGAACCGGATCGGTGTCCTGAAACTCGTCGACGATTCCGACCGGATAGCGTTGCCGCAGCACGGCGGGAAGCGGACTTGAAGCAGCGTGGAGCGCATGGTGCACTTCTTGAAGCAAGTCGTTGAAAGTCTGGAGGTTTTCCCGTTTGCGGCGCTGCTCGAAGCCGTGGCGGATGAAGGCGGCCGCCGCGAGTTTCAGCGCGTTGCCGTAGTCGCGGACCAGCTCCGCCAGCCGGTCCGCCAGCCGGAACGGTCCGGCGGCGAGGCGCGCTTTCACCTCCTCCGGCGTCGTTCCCTTCAGCCGTTTCTTCACTTTGGTTTCGAGAACCGACAGTCCGAGACCGGACAGGCATTTGAGGGCCTCCGCCGTATCGGGTTTCCGCAGCGCCGCCTCCGCCGCGGCGGGTGCGTCGGCCGCTGCAAAATTGCCGAGTTTGTTCAGATAAGGAGCCGCTTCGGCCAGTGCGCCCGCCAGATCGGCGTTTTGCAGCTCGGAAATGATCGATTCCGCCTCCCGCAGAATGAGTTCCGCTTCCTCTTCCGTTCCGGCGAGCGGGGTCCGGATCACGAGCTCCGGGTGTGCGGCTTTCAGTTTTGCCGGCCCGGTCAGGCTTTCCGGCGTGATCCCGGCCGCTTCGGCCATTGCGTTCCGGAGCTTCGGGCCGGGCGCGTAGAAGATGCGGCGGTAGAAGTCCATGCCGAGTTCCGCGATCATGCCGGAAGTGTCTTTCACGAGTTCGCTGCGGAAGAGGACGCCGCTCTCGAATGCGTTCTCGCCGAGCACCCGGGCGCAGAAGCCGTGGATGGTCGAGATCGCTGCATCGTCGAAGCTGCTCAGGGCGTTTTTCAGCAGCCCGGCGCACGCTTCGCGCGGCACGCCTGCTTCGGCCGCCCGCTCCAGAAGCAGCCGTTCGCGCTCCGAGGCCGGCTCCGCTCCGGTCGCGGCGTCGAGCATCGTGCCGAGCACCGCGCGGATGCGTTCCTTCAATTCGGCGGCGGCGGCCTCGGTGAAGGTCACGACCAGCAGCGAGCGGATCGGCAGCCGCCGCTCGAGCAGGAAACGGACCGCAAGATTCTGGATCGTATAGGTTTTTCCGGTTCCCGCGGCGGCTTCGATGAGGTTCCAGCCGTCGAGACGGTAATCGAGGTAATCGGGGCGCTCGTTCACGGTTCGACCTCCTTCAGTTCAAGCGAGCCGAGCAGAATCCGGGCGCACCGTTCGAGCGCCTCCGTGAAGCCGGGGTCGTCGAAGGAGTCGGGGCCGTAGCAGCGGCGGACGGCCGGGTCGTCGAGGTCGCCGGTGATGCCGCCGGCCTTGCAGGAGGAGGTGAACGCGCGCCGGGCAGCCTCGAGCCCGCGCTCGAAACAGGCCTGCGAGGCCTTTTCGAAAAACGGCAGCGGAGTCTGCTGCCCCTCCAGGAAAAGCGCAAGATAGGTATTCAGGACCGACTGCGCCTCTTCGCGGCTGACGGCATCCAGCCGATGTTCTTTCGGTTCTCCGCGTTCGAAGGTCAGAAGCCGGGTGGTCACCGGCTCCCGCTGCATCAGCGACAACAGCAGATGGCGGAGCCCGGCGCGGACCGTGTATTTGGGTTTGAGCCCCGAATAGAACAGCAGGTGCTGGCTGAGGCCGTCGGGCGCGGTTTCGATGGTTCCGGCAATGCGCAGCTGCCCCGATTCGAGGCTGACGGTCATCGGAACCCGGTTCCGCAGGGCGTCGCGCCACGATTGCGGCAGTTTCTGCACGGTCCCGTAAATTTCGTCGAACAGCAGCTCGCCGCCGTGACCGACCGGCAGGCGGTTGCCGCGCCGCAGCAGCCGGTACTGGGTGTCGCGGTCGAGTTCGTCGAGCGTAAAGGCGCCGATTTCGGTCTTGAGCAGGTACTGCTGCAGACGGTCGACGCTTTCCGGCGTCGGCTCGACGTCTCCCGAGTCCTCTTCGTCGTTGAACAGGAATATGTTGGCGCGGTTGTTCAGGAACCAGCGGCACGGATTGGTGAAAAAGCGTTCGAGCTCCTGCGGTGAAATCGCCGCAATTCCGGCCGGTTCGAGGTGCGGCACCGCCTCCGGTTCCGGCGGCCGGCCGCGACGCAGCGAGGCGAGCAGCGTCTCGGCCGCCTCAAAGTTCTCGCGGGAGCGGGAGCGCGCGTCGGGGTTCGGATTGTTGCGGTCGAAGTAGCTGAATTCGAACGGCTGCAGGCGGTGGCGCGTCTCCTCGAACGGAGCGCTTTTCTTCAGGTAGGCGATGAGTTCGCCGAGCGGGATCGCGGGCGGAAACTCGTCGTTCCCGCGCGCGGTCTGCCCCTGATAGAAGAGCAGCAGATTCCGGCGGGCCGACAGGATCGCCTCGAGGAACAGATAGCGGTCCTCGGCCTGGCGGGAACGGTCGCACGGGGCGATCTTCCGGCTGATCAGGTTGAAACCGAGCTTGAGGTCGCGGCGCGGGAACTCACCGTCGTTGAGACCGACGATCGCCACGACCTTCATCGGAATGCTCCGCATCGGCACGAGCGAGCAGAAGGTGATTTTTCCGCGCAGGAACGGGTCGTTCCGTCCCGCCGGGGAGAGCGCCGCGTCGACGGCGTCTTCGATGACGTCGACCGGTACGGGAGAATCGTAGGCGGCCGCCGCAGCCTGCCGCCCCGGTAGCTGCACGGCGCGGCGGAGTGCGGAGAATTCGTCGAACTCCTCGTCGGCGGGGAGAAAGAGCTCGTCGAGCGCCTTCAGCAGCAGCTCGCTCCACTCCTGCGGCGGCCGGCTCCCGGCGCAGTCGCGGCGGAGCGCGGAGATCCGCTCGACGGCAGAGACGAGCCTGCCGAGCAGGACGGAACTGCTTCCCTCCACCGCTTCGAGCGGCAGGAGCCCGTCCGAGTGAAGGTCCCCCGGCACCGTTTCGCGGGCGAAACCGAGCAGCAGCCGGTCGAGTCCCTGCCGCCATGAATACTCCTCGAAACCGACCGTGCAGTTTGCGAGCCGGTCGTTGCGGTCGACTCCCCAGCGGATGCCGGCGCGTTCGATCCAGTCGGCGACCGGGTCAAGGTCGGCCGCTTCGATTCCGAACCGGCTGCGGATGGCCGGAACATGGAGCAGGTCAAGCACTTTCGATGCTTCGAACCGGCTGTGGCGAAGCTTCAGCAGCTCGAAGAACGCGTCGGCGATCCGGCTCGTCCGGCGCAGGCTGCGGTCGGAGACGGCGTAGACGTTTTTGAGCGGTCCCTGGCCGAAGATCGAACGGATGTACGGCACGTAGGTGTTGATGTCGGGCGCCATGACGATGATGTCGCGCGGCTGAAGCTCCGGATCTTCCAGCAGTTCGAGCAGCTGGTCGTGAAGCACTTCGATTTCCCGGCGCGCGCTGTGGCAGTTGTGTACGCGGATGGTGCGGTCCTGCGGGGGGAAGTCGAAGCGGCGTCCGGTGATCTCGCCGTCCGGTTCCGGGCCGCGGCGGAACATGGCGTGGATGTCCTGCTGCAGCGCCGTGAGACGGGTCGGGTTCACATAATCGTCCGGACCGTCGCCGGAAGTTTCGAGGAACGGTTCGAAGAGTTCGCCGTCCTCCGGGTGGATCACCTCCGGCATTCCGGCCATATGGCGGAAGAATTCGCGCCCCTGCGCGCCGAAGGAGGCCAGCAGCGGGTTGCCGTCGTGGAACTGCTCGAGCGTCCCGCCGTCCCGCGCGACGAGGCGGGCCGCTTCGAAGTCGGAATATTGTTCGCTCCAATACTCCCGGCTCGGATTCAGGTAGAAGAAGTTGACGACGGTGAACTCCGAGAGTTTCAGGAAGAAGTCCAGGAAAAGCGGCGGCATCGTGCCTACCCCGAACACCGTGACCCGTTCCGGCAGCGCGCCGGGCGGAACCGCCCGCAGCCGGAAGAATTCGGAGAAATAGTGTTCCCGCCCCTTATGTCCGCCGCGCAGCTCCAGGTACAGCCGTTTCTGCCAGTCGGCATCATTCCATTCCGGCCGGTTTCCGGCGCGCCACTCCTCGAGCATTTTCGGGCGGTAGATCTGGTACTGGTCGAAGAGGTCGGCGATCCGGCAGCCGAGCTGCCAGCGCTTCAGTTCCGCCTGCGGTCCCGACAGGTAGGCGGCGAGCTCGGGGTAGCGCTCCGGCTCCCGTTCGAGAATCCGGCAGATTTTCCACGGCAGGAGTTCGGTCGAGAACCGCTCGAAGTCGGCCCGGAACTGAGGAAAGACCGCTTCGAGCGTCCGGTTGATGAAGTTGACCAGGAACGGCGTGTCGAAATTCGCGGCGATCCGGCCGGAGTCCCCGATGCGCAGCTTCAGCCACGCCGCCATGCCCTGCGTCTGCACCACCACTGTTTCGGGAGTGAAAACGTCGGCGGGCAGCGAGCCGCAGACGAGCGAGATGAACTTCTCCGCCAGCCGCTCGAGCTTGTTGCCCGTATAAAGGTAAAATTTCACAAAAACTCCCTCGCTGTTACCGGTGGGAATATACCGGAGCGCGGGCTCTTTTTCAATCCGGGTCGCCGGATTTTTGCAGAAAATCCCCGACGGCCCGCCATGCCGCGAGCTTCTCCTCGAACCGCAGCGCCGCCGCCGCCGGGCTGGTCGAGGGGAGCTGCACGATGGTGAGGCGCGCTTCCGCAAACAGCTCCGGCGCGCTGCGTTTGAGCTGCGCGTGGGATTTGGTGCCGTTGCAGCCGATGAAGCCGATGCTTGGGTGCTCGGCGAGCAGCCGGGCGACCGGATTCGGCTCGATGTCCCGGATATGGACGTCGAGGCTCCCCTTCCGCCGCCCGGCCCCGATCGTGTCCCAGAGCGCCACCCCGGCGGCCTTCAGGCATTCGAGCCGGTCGTCATAGGGGAGGGACGGATCGAAATCAAGCAGCTTCCCCATGATCGGCCAGAAGGCGTTGTGTTTGTAGGCGTAATACTGCTGCTGCCGCAGCGACTCCTCCCCCGGCAGCGAGCCGAGGATCAGCACCCGCGGTTTCTCGCCGACCATCGGCGGGAACGACCGTTTGAGCTCTTCCGCATTCATCGGAGCAGCTCCTTCGGCCGGGCGGCCGGTTGAGCGGTTCCGGCTTTTCCGCCGGGCTGCGGGGCGCGGACGAACTGTCTGGCGAAGGCGAACATCACAATTCTCCCGGATTCCGTTTGGATTTCTTTCTGTATTTAACATACATCGAACCGGATTTTTATGCAAATCCACACTTGTATCGCCGCGAGATCCGGTTATATTGCGGATGGGGCGTTTTTGCAAAAACACGATGAAAGGGGGACGGTATGGCTGCGTTTCTTCTGCGTTCACCGGGAGTCCTGACCGGCGGCGTGCTGTTCGGTGCGTTTGCCGCCGCCGCGATCGCGCCGCAGACCCGGCTCTTTTCCGGCGGTGCGTTTGCCGGGAAGTTCGGAGAACCGCTCTCCTTTGTGCCGGCGGGCGGGGCGGCGGGCCTGGCGGCCGCGCTGCTTCTCCGGACGGGGAAGGGAAGACGTTTTCCGCTTTCCTGGCTGGCGGCAGCCGTGTTTCCGGCCGTGACCGGCGGATGGTTCCTCGGCGGTCTGGCCGGATGGAGCCTGGTTTTCTGGAATCCGGGCCTTCTGTCTTTCGATTACCGTTCCAGTGAAGCCGTCTATGCCGGATGGGTGGCCGGGAGTCTTGCCGGTCAGCTTTGCGGCTGGGCTTTCGCCGTGTTCGGCACTCTCCTTTCGCCGGAGCCGGAGCCGGGACGTTCGTTCCTGTCGCTGGCGTTCCCGGCCCGGAGCTTCTGGACCGATCTGGCATGGGCGGCGGTTATCGGAGAAGGGCTCCTGCTGCTGACTTGTTTTCTGAGTCCCTGCTCTTCCGGGGCGCTCTGGCGTTTTCCGCACTGGCTTGTCGCCGGGCTCGGCATTCTGGCCGGTGTCTGGATATCAGCCGGCTGGATTGCCGCTTTGGTGTTTGCCTGGTTCGGGGTGACACGCGGCGAGGATGAGAAGCGATGCGGGCAAGTCAGGACTGTCGCGCTCATCCTGGGGATCGTTCTGATTCCGGGGGGGCTTCTGCCCGCCTTCTGAATATCCGGAATCTCGGGAGGCTGCCGTGAAGGATACCGGAATTCGTCTTATCGGCGGAGCCGCCTTGTTCGGAGCGGCGCTCGGGCAGGCGGCGGTCGGCGCGAATGTTTTGCCCGGGACATTGCCGGAAACCGGCTGGCCGTTGCTCCGCTTTGGTTTTTCCGGTTGTCGTCCTGCGCTTGTCTGCGTTTCTCCCGCTGTTGCTGCGTTAACCCCGATACGGCTCATTCAAGAGGTCGCGGCCAGGGTTAATGGCGCAGGCGGCGGAAGACGGCGGGGGCGCTGTGCATGAGGCGGGAAAAGACCCGGGAGAAGTGGTAACGGTCGGCAAAGCCGCAGAGTTCCGCGATCTCCTCGATCGAGCGGTTGCTGTAATGCAGCAGCCGGCAGGCGCGTTCGATGCGGAGCCGCCGGGAAAACTGCTGCGGGGATTCGCCGCACTCGTGGCGGAACAGCCGGACGAAACTCTCGCGGTTCAGCCCGGCGATTCGGGCGAGTTCGGCGTTGTCGGGCGGATCGGCGGGGCGTTCTTCGATGATCTTCCGGGCGCGGGCGATCCGCGGGTCCGATTCCGGCGCAAGGCGGAGCGCGCCCGGAGGTAGCCTGAGCAGCGCGGCCAGCAGCAGCGATTCGGCGATGAATGCGCGGCGGAACGCTGCTCCCGGTTCCGGCAGCAGCGCCCGGAACTCCTCCCAGCCCTCCCGCCATTCGCCGCAAAGCGGGATGCGGTGGATGCGCGGCTCCGGCATGCTCAGCCGGTCCGGCGGATTGAAGTGGATGTAATACTGGCTGAACGGCGCGGCGGCGCGCGTCGAGAAGACCAGATAGCCCGGAATGACCGTGACGGCTTCCGGCGTCAGCTCGATCCGTTCGGCGCCGCAGTCGAGCACGCCGCCCGGAACGGGATTCCAGTAATACCGCCAGAACGGCGTGTATAGATTCGGCTGCACCCACGGGAAAATATTTTCCAGATAATGCACCAGGTGGATCTTCAATTGCGGAAATGTCATGTCCATAAGCAGAAAAATTCCCCCTTCTGCAATAAACAGATACAAATCTTCTCTTAATATCCATTCCAAATCCGCAAAAATCAAGTATCGTATTGAAAAACAACAGGAGGAATCGATATGAGTATTTTTCATGTGACCGGTCTGCGTGCGGAGGGATTGATCGATCCGCTCGGCATCGACGTTCGGAATCCGGAACTTTCGTGGCGGCCGGGTACGGAGCAGAAGGCGTGGCGGGTCCGCGCGGCGGCCGTCGCGGCGGAGCTGGAGACAGGGCCGTATCTCTGGGATTCCGGCTGGGTCGAAGGTTCCCGCAGCCACCATCATCCGTACGGCGGCGCACCGCTGGAGAGCCGGGAGCGGGTCTTCTGGCAGGTCAGAATCCGGAACGGCCGGGATGAGCTCTCGGCTTGGAGCGAACCGGCGTTTTTCGAAGCCGGATTGCTGGAGGAGAAGGATTGGGTGTGCGTCTGGAACGGCATGCCGGGCGCCTGGTCCGGCTTCGCCCGCTATTTTCAGTCGAAATTCAACGCGCCGGAGCAGGTGAAGACCGCCCGGCTCTATATCTCCGGTCTCGGCTGGTTCGAGGCGTACCTGAACGGCCGCCGCCTCGGCGACGCGGTGCTCGATCCGGCGCCGACCGACTGCTCGAAGAGCGTGATCTACCGCGTCTTCGACCTGGCCGGCATGCTGGCGCCGGGCGAGAACGTCCTCGCCGTCCATGCCGGCGGCGGCTGGCATGTTTCGCCGATCGTGCGCTGTCAGGTCGAACTCGACGGCGAAGTCGTCGCGAAGACCCGGCCGTTCGGATTCCTCTGCGGTCCCTCCGCGATCACCCGGAACAGCATCTACGGCGGCGAGGAGTACGACGCGCGGCTCGAGCCGGATTCCGGCTGGATGCTGCCCGGCGGTCCGGCGCTTCCGCCCGGGCGGGGCAGCTGCCGTGTCGATCCTCCCGCCGGGAAGATGCGCGGCGCGATGGCCGAACCGATCCGCGAGCTTATGGAACTGCCGGTGCGGAGCTGGCAGGCGCTGCCGGACGGCCGCTTCGTTGCGGATTTCGGGCAGAATTTCGCCGGTTACTGCCGTCTGAAGGTCAAGGCTCCGGCCGGAACCCGGATCACGCTCCGTTTCGCCGAATACTGCAATGAGGACGGCAGCGTGAATCAGGACAATCTGCTCGGCGATCACGCCGTCGACGCCTACACTGCGTGCGGCGCGGAGGAAGGCGAGGCCTGGAAGCCGCGTTTCACCTATCACGGCTTCCGCTACGTCGAGGTTGCCGGGCTGCCCGCCGCGCCGGAGGCGGAGACGCTGACCGGCATTGCGGTCGGCACCGATTGCCGCCCGGTCGGTCGTTTCCGGACCGACAACGGGCTGCTGAACCGGATCGAGACGATGGTGCAGTGGACCGAGCGCAGCAACCTGCACGGCGTCCCCACCGACTGTCCGCAGCGGACCGAGCGCATGGGCTGGCTGAACGACATGATGGCCCGCTGTGAATGTGCGCTGTTCCATTTCGACGAGGCGAATCTGCTGCGCAAATGGCTGCGCGACATCGCCGAGGCGCAGGACCCCGAAACCGGTTTCGTCCCGATGACCGCGCCGTGTCACTGGACGCCGGACAAGGTCGACCCGGTCTGCTCGAGTTTCGTCGAGTCGGCCTGGAATCTGCATCTTTACTGCGGCGAGCGCATGCTGCTGCGCGAGCTGTTTCCGAACTTCCTCGCCTGGTGCCGCTGCATGGAGAACGCGGCGGAGAACCACATCCTGATCGACGGCGGCGAAATCGGCGACTGGGTTCCGCCGGTCGAGTTCTGTCCGCCCGGCCGGTGCCGCAGCGGCCTCGTGCCGCCGGAGCTCGTCTCGACGGCGCTCTACGGCTATGCGGTGTCGCTGACCGCGAAGATTGCGGCGTTCCTCGGGGAAGAGGAGAGTGAGGCGGCCCTGAAGCTGCAGTTCGCGGCGATCCGCGACGCGTTTCACCGCCGTTTTCACCGCGGGGAGGGGCGGTACGAATCCGGTTCGCAGGCCGCTTATTGCTATGCGCTTTACTGCGGCATGGTGCCGGAGGAGCTGCGAAAGTCCGCTTTCGCTCACCTCGTCGAACGCTTCGAGGCGGACGGCCGCAAGCTGACCACCGGCAACATCGGGACGAAATACCTGCTTGAGATCCTTTCGGAGTCCGGGCGCGCCGATTTGGTGTTCGGCATGGTGAATTCGACGGAGTATCCGGGCTGGGGATACATGCTGGCCAACGGTGCGACGACGCTCTGGGAGCGTTGGGAGAAGGCGACCGGCAGCGGCATGAACTCGCACAACCACCCGATGCTCGGTTCGGTCGGCGGCTGGTTCTACAAATACCTCGCCGGCATCCGTCCGCTGCCGGATTCGGACGGCTTCGACCGCTTTGGGCTCGCCCCCTGTTTCGTGGAGGGGCTGAACGAGGTGGAGGCGCAGTACGACTCCTTCGCCGGAACGATCCGTTCCCGCTGGAAGCGGGAAGGCGACCGCATCGTGTGGGAGTTCTCCGTCCCGCCGAACTCTTGTGCCGCCGTCCGGCAGTCGGACGGCACGGTGCGGCACTACGGAGCCGGAGAGCACACCCTGGTGATTTCGAGAGCATAATTGTTCCGGACTGCCGGAAAAAACAGCGAATCTTCTTGACACCCCCCTGCGGCAGGTTTATATTATATGATCTGTCGCAATGGATATTTTGATGGCGAAATTCGGGGAGACGAAAATGATTCGCTATTTTCAGAATCGGCGAGTTGTGCTCGGTGTCGCGTTTGCCATCGGGATCGTGGCGGTTTTTCTTTTTGTCCTGTTCAATTACAGCGTTTACCGCGACGTGGCGAACTGTTACGCCGTTCTGGCCCGTGAATTTGCCGCGGGCAATTACGCCGGGGCGTTTCATCCTTCGCTGCCGCCGCTGAATACGACGCTGGCCGGATTGCTGGCGGCGGCCGGAATAACGCCGCTGACGGCGCTTACGCTGGTGTCCGGCGCATTTTTCATTTTGACGATTTTTCCGCTTTACGGTTTTCTGCAGCGTTTTCTTTCGCCGCTGGCGGCGGCCTGGGGATGCGTCCTGTATGTGACTGCGCCGAAGGTGATCCGCTTCGGCGGGACCGGGCTGCTGGAGTCGGCACGGAATTTTTTCATCGTCAGCGCCCTGTATTTCTTTTCCGCTGCCGCGACGGAGCGGGGTGGAAAAGTGCGTTGCTGTTCGGCGTCTCGCTCGGCGGCATGTCGCTGGCCCGCGGGGAGGGGATCGCCCTGGCCGGGCTGCTTCTCGTGCTGTTCGTCGCGGAGCTCTGGCGGAAGCACCGCGCTTCGGGGAGGTGGCGGAAATCGCTCTTCCGCCTGACCGCGATTGCTGCATTTTCGTTTCTGGCCGTGATCGCGCCGCGGCTCTGGCAGAACTACTGCGCGGTCGGTTTTCCGAGCACGGATGACCGGCTGGTGATCGGTCTCCGCCAGCGCCTGGCGACGGGTACTCCGTACCGCGCGCCCGCCGGGAGCGCGGCTCCGCTGCGCGAACGGTTCGAGTATGCGGGCAAGGTCGCCGGGGATAACCTCCGCGGCGCATATGAACCCTATTTCGCTCTGGCCGTGCTCGGAATCATTCTGACTGCCGCCGGAGTCCGGCGCCGGACGCTTTTCGGCGCCGCCCTGCCGCCGGGGGGCTGGCGGGCCGAGTACGGCGTCCTCGCTGCGCTCATGGCCGGGGCGTTTCTGATCTTCTTCTTTTCGGTCAGCGCCTACCGGTACTACACCGTCAACCTCATCTATCTGATGATGTTCACCATGTATGCGCTGAGCTGGCTGCTGGAGCTTCTGAAAAGGCATCGGGCGGGATTTCTGGTTCCGGCCGGCGTCGCTCTTCTGATCTGCGGCAACTTCTGGAATGTCTGGACGTTTCTGGCGGAGGAGGAGCCGCGCCGGGAGTACGAGCTCGGCAGCTGGCTGCGTTCGCAGAGCGGGCTTTTCGCCCCGGACGGACGCAGGCCGGTCGCGTTTTCCGGCGATGTCGTCGTCTGGTACTTCACCGGGTTCGACCGAATCAACGAAATTGAGAAACCCAAGCCGGATTTCTTCAACCGGCGCGATTACGATCTGATTATTCTGGATGCGGAGGACGGGCGGCTTGACCGGGTCCTTTCCACGCCGGATTTTGAGGAAGTTCCGGGGCCGCATCCGGATATCGCGCGGATTTTTCGGAACAGAAACAGGAGTTTTCATGAGTGACAGCAGTTCTTCGCTCACGGTGGTGATTCCGTGCTACAACGAGGCCGACAACATTCCCCGGGTGATCCCGGAGGTGCTGGCGTTCTGTCGGGAGCATGGCTGGCGGCTGATTCTGGTGAATGACGGTTCAAAGGACAATTCGGCCGGGCTGCTTGCCCCATATGCCTCGGAGTCGTGCCGGATTCTCACGCACCGCAGCAACCGCGGCTATGGCGCCGCGCTCAAAAGCGGCCTCGCCGCCGTGGAGACGGAGTATGCCGTCACGATCGATTCCGATGGCCAGCACGACCTGAAGGATGTCGGCCGGCTGCTGGAGCTTGCCGTGGCGAAAAACGCGGATATGGTGGTCGGCTGCCGTCCGGTGAGCGATTCCAGCCGCTACCGCCGTTGCGGAAAGTGGATTATTCGCACCTTTGCGGCCTTCCTGATCGGGCGGAAATTCCGGGATCTGAATTCCGGCATGAAGCTCTACCGCACTGATACGGTTCGAGACTATCTGCAGCTCTGCCCGGACGGAATGTCGTTCAGCGACATCATTCTGCTTCTGATCGCGAGCGACCGCCATCTGGTGCTGGAGGAGTCGATTACGATTCACCCGAGAACGGCGGGACACAGCACGATCGGGCTTCATACCGCCAAGGAGACGCTGTTTGAAATTCTGAATATCGCGATGCTGATCCATCCGCAGCTGGTGTTTTCCCGCATCGGAACGGT
Organism: Victivallis lenta; assembly: GCF_009695545.1. NCBI lineage: Bacteria > Pseudomonadati > Lentisphaerota > Lentisphaeria > Victivallales > Victivallaceae > Victivallis > Victivallis lenta. Next base: position 69,472 of record NZ_VUNS01000006.1, read on the forward strand.
TTTTCTGCTGGCGGGAGTCGCCTGGGGAATCCGGAGTTACTGCTACACCCGCAATCTGTCGACCGGCTCCGGCATGCTGCTGGTGACCGGGTGTCTGATTTTTATGATGGGGCTTCTGGGGGAACAGGTCGCGCAGGTCCGCCGGATGCTGGCGAAGCAGAGATGAGCGAATGAAAATTTCTGTTCTGATGCCCGCTTTCAATGCGGAAATGTTTTTGCGGGAGGCGGTCGATTCGATTCTGAATCAGACCTTCGGCGACTTTGAATTCGTGATTGTCGATGACTGTTCGACCGATGCAACCCGGCAGATTCTCGAAGAATATGCCGGCCGGGACTCCCGGGTGAAACTATTCCGGAATGAGGTGAACCGGGGAATTGCCGCAACCCGGAACCGGCTGATGGCGGAAGCCTCTCCGGAGAGCGACTACTTTGCTCTGATGGACGCCGACGACATCGCGCTCCCGGAGCGGTTCGAAAAGCAGCTGGAGTACCTTGAGGCGCACCCCGAACTCGCGGCGGCGGGCAGTTCGATCTGGATCATCGATGAAGAGAGCCGCCGGATCGGCCGGCGCGACTATCCGTCCGATCCGCGCCGGATTACGGCGGCGATGATCCGGTTCAACCCGATTTCGCAGTCGAGCGTGATGATCCGCCGCTCGGCGGTCAAGGCGACCGGCCTGTACAATCCGAAGTACCGTGCGGCGAGCGATTATGATTACTGGCTCAGGATGCAGAGCCGCTGTTCGATGGCGAATTTGCCGGAGCCGCTGATGCTGTACCGCATCAGCACGACGCAATGCAAAAGGACAAACCTGAAGCGGACGATTCTCGTTACGCTCGAGCTTCAGCGCCGTTATCTGTTCTCCCGGCGTTTTTTCTCGCCGTCGGCGGTTGTATCGCACCTGGCGAAGTATCCGCTGCTTCTGCTGCCGTCCGGGCTGATTTTCCGGCTGTTTCAGCGTCTGGCCTATAAACCGGCGGATTCCCCGCGGAAATGAACCGCGATTACAAAAGCTTTTTCGGCGGTTCCGCCGCCGCGCTGGGAGGCGTCGTCGTTATCGGCGGCTGCAACTATCTGACACGCCGGATTCTGGCCGGATCGCTTTCTCTGGACCATTACGGCTTTTTTTACGGCATGTTTTCTTTCGTCGTTTTTGCGGTTTTCGTCGCCCGGCTCGGGACTACGGAGGCGACGGCTTACCTCCTGCCGCGGGCGATGGCGGAAAATAAGGAATGCGAAGCCCGTTCCCTGTTCAGCTGGATCGGCCGCTTCACGCTGGCCGCGACCTTTTGCCTGGTTTTGGCGGGGGCTCTGTTTTCGCCGTGGATCGCCCGGCATCTGCTCGATTATCCGCCCGGAACCTTCTACTGGTGCCTGTTTCTGCCGTACGCGGTCATTACGGGAATCGACATGTTCACGATCGGCTGTTTGAACGGCATGCGTGAATTTCTGGTCAACAACCTGATTCAGAGCGGGAAGGCGGTGCTGCTTTTTCTGGCGGTCTGGCTGACTGCCGGAAGCTGGGGAATCCTCTCTCCGATCCTGTTCTACAATTTGCTGTTCCTGATTTCGGCGCTGTCCGGTTTGCTGCATCTGCGGCGCAGGCGGGGATGGTCGCTGACCGTTCCGCCTGGGCCGGGAATGGCCGGGCGGGTTTTCCCGGTATCCGTATGGCTGGCGATGTTCGCGTTCGGAGATACGGTCGTCACGCACCTGAGCACGGTCAGCCTGGCCGTATTCTCGTCGCTGGAGGAGGTGGCGCTCTACAATATCGCGATGCCGGTCGCGCAGATCGTGAAGTCGCTGGTCGCGCTGTCGGTCGTGTTCGCTCCGGTGGCCACCGGGATGTTTGTGCGGGGGCAGTACCGCGATGTGCGGCGGCTCTGTCTGCTCGTCACCGGCCTGGAATTGCTGGCTTTCCCGTTTCTGGCACTGGTGCTTTGGCTGTTCGGCGATCAGATCATCACGCTCATGTTCGGCAGCCGCTTCATTCCGGCCCGGAATGCGATGGCCGTCATCACTTCGGCAATGATATTCTGGGCGATCGCCCAGTTCAATATGACGGCGCTCAACGCGATGGGCAAGCAGCACTGGTCGGCGTGGATCACGCTGGCGGGTGCGTTGGCGGCCATATCCGGATTCTGCCTCTTCCTGCCGCGCGGCGGAGCTCTGGCCGCAGCCGTTGTTTCGGGCGGCGCCTGTGTCCTGTGGGCGGCGGTAAGCGGAGTCGTTCTCTTCCGTCACCTGGCCGGGAAGATCCGTCAGGCCTGAGGCGCGCTGCGGCGCAGCGCTTCGGTGAGGGCGATTTCAAGGACTTTGACGGTCCACTCCACGTCGGCTCCGGCGCGGTGGGCGTTCATCCCCTTTTCGGACGGCAGCTGAAAATAGGCGCGCAGGCTCTGGAGGCTGTACGAGGGCAGCCCTGGATGAGTTTTGCGCAGCAGGCGCAGCGAGTCGAGCGTCTTGCCGCTCCAGAGCGGCAGCCCGGTCCGGGCAAGGCTCTCCTGAAGAAAGCCGAGGTCGAAAAGCGCGTTGTGCGCGACGAGCGTGCTCTCCTCGGCCAGCTTCAGGAAACCGCGGACCGCTTCCTTGAAGCGCGGCGCGGTGCTGACCATCTCGTCTGAAATATGGTGCACCGCAGTCGCGGCGGCCGGAATCGGCCGCCCGGGGTGGATCAGCGTCTGAAACCGCTGAAGCGTCCCGTCGGCTTCCACCCGGATCGCGGCAAGTTCCACGATCCGGTCGTTGGCGGGGCTCATTCCGGTGGTTTCGACGTCGAATACCGTGAACGGCCCGAGTTCGTGCCAGATCAATTGCTGTACCCGTTCGGATGCTTGAGCTGCCACTTCCACGCCGATTCGATGATCTGCTCGGCGGATTCGTATTTCGGCTGCCACTTCAGCATCGATTTGATGCGGTCGCTGCAGGCGATGAGTTTGGCCGGGTCTCCGGGACGGCGCGGGGCGATCTCGAAGTTGACTTTCTTTCCGGTCACCTTTTCGGCCGCGTCGATGATCTCCTTCACCGAGAGACCGTTGCCGGTTCCGAGGTTGTAGTGGCCGCTCTCCGGGGCCGAGAGCGCGAGTTCGTGCGCCTGGGCGAGGTCGAGGATATGGATGTAATCGCGGATGCAGGTGCCGTCCGCCGTCTCGTAGTCGTCGCCGTAGACCATGAGTTTCTCGCGCTTGCCGCGGATCGTCTGCAGGATGATCGGGATCAGGTGGCTTTCGGGACGGTGGTCCTCGCCGTATTTCTCCGACGCGCCGGCCGCGTTGAAGTAGCGCAGCGCGGCGTACTTCATGCCGTGGATTTCGCTGTACCATTTCAGGACCTTCTCGAAACAGAGCTTCGATTCGCCGTACGGATTGATCGGAATCTGCCGGTCGTTTTCGCGGATCGGAATCGACTCCGGCTGGCCGAAGGTCGCCGCGGTGCTCGAGAACACGAAATTCTTGACTCCGCCTTCGACCGCCGCGTCGGCGAGGTTGATGCCGGAGGCGAGGTTGTTGCGGAAGTATTTGGACGGATTCTGCATTGATTCGCCGACCAGGCTGAAAGCCGCGAAGTGCATGACCGCGTCGAATTCGCCTTCGCGGCAGACCTTCTTGATGAGCTCGCGGTCGGCCAGGTTGCCGAGGATGAATTTCGCGCGCGGATCGACCGCCTCGCGGTGGCCCGTGATGAGCGCGTCGAAAATCGTGACTTCATAACCGCGGTCGAGCAGATATTCGGAGCAGGCGCTGCCGATGTAACCCGCGCCGCCGGTGACCAGAACCTTTTTCATGATCTCGCCTTTCTGAATGGAATGATGTAAGAAAAAGCTCAGTCTTAAAAATACAGCAAAACAGCCGGAATTTCAAGTCGTTCGGGTGAAAAGGAGCGAAAGTGTCCGGTTTGTCCGCCCGGAAATCCGGTCCGGACAGCGGCTGTGCTGCCGGATTCGCCGTTTTTTTCGTTTTTTTGTTGCTGCCGCCCTTGACAAAGCGGTGCGGATCGGCCATAATATATACGTATAAGCAAAAGAGAGGCCCATGACCCAGAAGGAAATCGCAAAACTGCTGAACGTGTCGCAGCCGACCGTTTCGATGGCCCTGAATGGGTCGGAACGGATCAGCCGGGAGCTGCGTGACGCGGTGCGGAAACTCGCCGACCGTTCGGGCTACCGGCCGAACCTGGCCGGGCAGCTGCTGCGGCAGGGGCGCAGCAATGTGGTCGGCGCGGTGTTTCCTTCGCTGACCAACAATTTTTTTGCGGAACTGTTTCAGGAGCTTCAGAATCAGTTGATTCCGCACGGTTATCTGCTCTATCTGGTTCAGCCCGGCGCGGATGGGGAGCTTCCGGCAGCCGCGGAGTGTCTGCGGCGGATGCAGGCCGCCGGCGTTATTGCGATCGGGAGCGCCGCGGAGTCGCTGCTCCGATTGAAGGAGGACGGAATCGCGCTCGTGCTCTATGGCGGCGACTCCCGGCTGGAACTCGGCGTGAGTCAGGTGCTGCCGGACCGCTACGCTGCCGGGCGGGAGGCCGTCCGCCACCTGCTTGCCGCCGGGCGGCGGCGGATCGCGTTTCTCGGCATGAAGAATCCGCAGGAGCCCCGCTGCCGGGCCTATCTCGACGTTCTTGCGGAGGCCGGGCTTGAGCCGTTGACGCTCCGGGCCGGGGAGGACGGCGATTCGCCTGAAGCCGGCTGCCGGCTCATGCGGGAGCTGCTGTTCTCCCGCCCCGATACGGATGCGGTCTTCATGCACAACGACGAGCTGGCGGTCGGGGCGCTCCGGGCTGCGCTGCAGCTGGGGCGGAAGGTGCCGGAGGAGCTGGCGGTTTTCGGGTTCGACAGCATCGGGACCGGCCGTTATCTGAGTCCCGCGCTGACTTCGGTCGAACAGCCGCGGCGGGAGATCGCCGCCGCTCTGGTGGCGGAACTGCTCGCCACGCTGGCCGATCCGGCGCACTGCCGCTTTGTCCCGGTCGCCTGCCGTCTGGTGATCCGGGAGTCGGCATGATTTTTTTGAACTTTTATCTATACGTATCAGCAAAAAAGAATGAGGGAGCGGCATGGGCATTCACGCGAATTACGAATGGAGGAAGATTTCCCCGGACGGCGTCAGTTGTTTTTTCGGCTATTACGACCGCAACCCGTGGAATCTGGCGCAGTCGCTGCACCTTGCGATGCGGATTCCGCAGGAGGAGCGCCTGCCGTTCCCCGGCGAGACGGCTGAAATCGGCGTGATCGGCGAAGACGGCTACGAGCCGCTCGTGACGACGCGCGCCTGGTGCCATCAGCAGGGATGCATGGAGCTTTTTCTGCCGCGCCGCCCGGACTGCTTCATCTACAACGACTACGACCTGGACGACCGGAAGCTGGTCGCCCGGATCTTCCGTCTCGGCTCCGGCGTGGTCGGCCGTTATGAACTGCCGATCTATGCGATCACGCCGGACGGCCGTTACGGCGTGTCGCTGAATTTCAACCGGATTCCGCGCCGGGGCTACAGCTATGCCGATGCGGCGCTTCCGGAGGAGCCGCACCCGGCCGATCCCGATGCCGACGGTCTCCGGCTCATCGATCTCGACAGCGGGGAGGAGAAGCTCATCGTCAGCTACCGGACCATGATCGAGCGTCATCCGTACGCTTACAGCATCGGGAACCGGCACATCTGGCTGAATCACGCGATTTTCAACTGCGATTCGAGCCGGGTGCTCTGGCTTTTCCGCCAGTGCGACGATCCGCACGACATGCGCAAAGGGTGGATGACCTTCCTGTATACGAGCTCGCTTTCCGGCGGGGACGCGGCGTGCATCCTGCCCGAAGTCTACTGGAAGGGCCGGATTTCGCACCAGATCTGGGGACGGACGCCGCATGAGATCCTGGTCGATGCGAACTGGTCCGGCGACGGCAGCGGCGCAGTCGTATTCGACGAAAGCCGCTGCCCGTTCCATGCGGAGCGGCTGTCGCGCGGACACGGCAGGGCCTCCCACATGGTCTGTTCGCCGGACGGGCGGTATATCCTCTCCGACAGCTATCCGCAGGACGGCCTTCAGACGCTGATCCTGATCGATGCGGAGAGCGGCCGCTTCGAAACGCTCGGAACCTTCCGCCACCGGCAGCCGGAAAGCGCGCCGGACGATGTCCGCTGCGACCTGCATCCGCGCTGGAGTCCGGACGGACGGGTCGTCACGGTCGACTCGATCCACGACGGCCGCCGCGGCATCTGGCTTCTCGAACTCGCTCCGGCTCTGGAGAAGCTCTCCGGACAGTGAAAAATCGCATTTTTTCAGGCGGCGGACTTGAAAAATCGCAAACTTGGGGTATTTTAGTTTACTCATGCTCAGTAAGATTATGCATTCATTTACAATAGGCTTTAAAACCAAGTAGAGAGAACAGAAAAATGGCTCACACCAAATCCGCCGTCAAGCGTCTGCGCACCAGTCAGCAGGCCAATCTCCGCAACCGTATGCGCACCAGTGAACTCAAGACGATCGAAAAGAAGCTGCGCGCCGCCGTCGCCGAAGGCAATGCCGCCGCCGCCGCCGAGCTCGGCAAGACCTTTGCGAGCCGTCTCGACAAGGCCGCGAAGGTCGGCACGATCCACGCGAACCGCGTCGCGAACAAGAAGTCGCAGCTCGACAAGCTCCTGAACTCGCTGGCCAAATAAGCGCGGTTTCCGGGAGGAAGGGCGTTCCGCTCCGACAAGGGCAGCGGGACGCCTTTTCGTTTTCAGGGAGGTTTTCCGGCCATGATGTATCAGGTTTTTCTCTCGATTCTCGAAACGTTCATCGTCTTCGGCTTCGGCGCGCTGGCCTGGAAGCTCAGGATGATCGAAACCGGTGATCTGGACAAGCTGTCGCGGCTCACGCTCGACATGTTCTTTCCGATGCTGACCTTTTCGACCATCACGCGCACGTTCGACCCGAACCGGCTGACCGAGCTCTGGGTCATGCCGCTGCTCGGCATTGCGCTCATGCTGTTCGGCGCCGGCGCCGGCTGGGTGTTCAAGCGGCTCATGAAGTCGAAGGGACACGGGCGCGAGGGGACGTTCCATCACATCTGCGCCATCAACAACTATGTGTTCCTGCCGATCATCGTGCTGCAGAACATCTACGGCGAACGGCACGTCGCGCTGCTGCTCCTGATGAATGTCGGCTCGACCATCGGCTTCTGGACGATCGGGGTACTGACGCTGACCGGAGGCGGTTCGCTCTCCAAAACCATGAAGAGCATTTTTTCGATCAACGTCGCGGCGGTGGCCGCGGCGCTCCTTGTGTCGTTCCTGCACATTCCGCTGCCGGAGGCGCTGAATTACACATTCCAGTATCTCGGCAACATCACCGTGCCGCTGATGCTCGTCGTCATCGGCGTGGCGCTGGTCGGCTGCTTCCGGGGAATGCTCGAGAACTGGTACGACATGCTGCTGCTGTCGGTTGTGCGCCTGGTGCTGATCCCGGTTGCGCTGCTTCTGCTGCTCCGGCTCCTGCCGCTGCCGGAGGAGGCGTATCAGGTCGCGGCGGTCGTTGCATTGATGCCGGCTGCGTCGAGCTCGGTGCTGATCGCCAAGCGCTACGGCGGCGACCCGGATTTCGCCGGGCGGGCGATCATCCTGACCACACTTTTCTCGCTCGGAACGATCCCGCTCCTGATGGCGCTGTTTCTGCCGGCGTGAATTCCGCCGACGGGTGAGCGAAGGAGTGCCGGAAGAGGCGCTTTCCCCTCTTCGGCACTTGCGGGATTGCAGCTTACAGCGTGACCCCGTCCTTGAAAATCGCGATTTCGCGGTAGCCGTGGGTTTCGTTGCGCGCTTCAACCTCGCCTGAGGCGAGACGGACCACGTAATCGAACAGTTCCAGGCCGAGTTCATCGAGGGTTCCGTGCCCCTTGACCAGACGGCCCGCGTCGAAATCGATCCAGTTCGGCTTGCGCTCGGCCAGCTCCGTGTTGGTCGAGATCTTGACGGTCGGGACCGGTCCGCCGAACGGCGTGCCGCGCCCGGTGCTGAACAGCACGAGCTGCGCGCCGGCCGCCGCGAGAACCGTCACGGCGACCATGTCGTTGCCGGGGCCGGTCAGCAGATTCAGCCCCGGCGTGTGGAGCGCTTCGCCGTAATCGAGCACGTCCGTGACCTGCGACGTGCCGCCTTTCTGGGTGCAGCCGAGCGATTTTTCCTCCAGCGTCGAGATGCCGCCCGCCTTGTTGCCGGGGGAGGGGTTCTCGTAGACGACCTGATTGTGCCGGATGAAGTAGTCCTTGAAACCGTTCACCATCGCCGCCGCGCGGCGGAAGGTCTCCTCATCCCGGCAGCGGTTGAAGAGCAGCGTTTCGGCGCCGAACATTTCGGGGACTTCGGTCAGCACGGTCGTGCCGCCCGCCGCGACGAGCAGGTCCGAGAAACGGCCGATGAGCGGGTTCGCCGTGATGCCGGAGAGCCCGTCCGAGCCGCCGCACTTGAGCCCGACCTTCAGCTCCGAAACCGGAACCGCTTCGCGCCGGAAGCGCTTCGCGTTTTCCGCGAGTTCGGATAAATGCGCGAGCCCCTGTTCATATTCGCTGCCGTCGTCCTGCGCTTTGAGGAAACGGACGCGGGTTTCGTCATAGCTGCCGAGCCGTTCGCGGAAGCTTTCGAGCGTGTTGTTCTCGCACCCGAGCGCGACTACCAGCACGCCGCCCGCGTTCGGATGCTTCACGAGCGCGGCCAGCAGATTCGCGGTCGTTTCATGGTCGCCGCCGAGCTGCGAGCAGCCGTACGGGTGCGGGAAGGCGCAGCAGCGCGTTCCGTTCTGCCGCTCGAAATCTCGCGCGAGGTTTTCGGCGAGCTTGTTCACGCAGCCGACCGTCGGGATGATCCAGAGGTCGTTGCGGATTCCGACCGTGCCGTCGGCGCGGCGGTAGCCGAAGAAGGTGCGCCCTTTTTCCGCCTCCGGCAGAGGCGAGGGCGGCAGCGGGCGGTAGGCGTATTCGAGTTCGCCCGAGAGGTTCGTCCTGAGGTTATGGGTGTGAACGAAGCTCCCGGGAGGAATGTCGGCTGTCGCGTGCCCGATCGGCATGTCGTATTTGACGACCGCTTCGCCTGCCCGGATCGGACGGAGGGCGAATTTGTGTCCGCGCCCGACCGGTTCCCGGAGCGTGACCGCCGCGCCGTCGACGGCCGGACTCTCCCCGGCGGCGAGGTCGGCAAGCGCGACGGCGACGTTGTCGGTCCGCCCGATCTTCAGATAGCGCGGGAGTTCGCTCATGTCACGCCTCCAGCAGCTGTTTGACCGCGGCGGCTGCGCCGTTGTTCCGGATCGCGGCGAGATCGGCCGCGACCGCGTCCGGGAGTCCCGGAACCGCATTCAGGTCCTGTCCCCAGAAATCGGTCCGCGCGAGGATGCTCCGGACGAATTTCGCATAATCCCCGTCCGCATCGAGTACCTTGTAGCACTCGTTGATGAATTTGATTTTATCCGCATCGTCGCTGATCGGATAGGCGCCTTTGTCGCGCTGCCCCGCCCATTTGCCGTCGGCGCCTTCGGTCCCGCGGTAGAAAGCGAGCAGCGCCGCGAGCGAGAAGGTCAGCACCTTCGGCAGCTTGCCGGCGGCTGCGCGATAGTCGAGCAGCGACGGCAGCACGCGGACCTGCCACTTCGAGATCGAGTTCAGCGAGATCGAGATCAGCTGGTGGTTGGCGAACGGGTTCAGGAAGCGGTCGATGATCGACTCCGCGAAGGCCCTCTTTTCATCGTCCGGCAGCTGCACGGTCGGGAAAACTTCTTCGAAGAGCGCGGTGCGGAGGTAGCGTCCGAAAAGCGGGTCGGCGGTCATCCGGTCCACGAAGTCGAAGCCGGCCAGGTAGGCGGCGAGCACGCTCGACGTGTGGCCGCCGTTCAGGAACCGGACCTTGCGGCTGCGGTACGGCGTCTGGTTCGCGGTCCAGACGAGGTTCAGCCCCGCCTCGGCGAACGGGATGGCGGAGCGGTATTTCTCGTCACCCTCGATCACGAAGAGGTGGAAAATTTCGCCGCAGTCGAGCAGCTTGTCCTCGTAGCCGAGCTTTTTGCAGTACGCTTCGGCTTCGGCGCGCGGATAGCCGGCGACGATCCGGTCGACGAGCGTGTTCAGGAAAGCGCAGTCGTTTTCGACATAGGCGGTGAAGCCGTCGCCGAGTTTCCAGTCCGCCGCATAGCGGAGGATGCACTCTTTCAGCTTCTGGCCGTTCCGGTCGATGAGTTCGCACGGAACGAAGACAAGCCCCTTCCGCCCCGCTTTGAAGCGCTCGTAAAGCAGGCTGGTCACCTTCGCCGGAAAGGTGCTCTGAGCTTCGCCCGGCGTGTAGAGCTCCGGCCTGTATTCGATTCCGGCTTCGGTCGTGTTCGAAAAGACGAGCTCGAGTGTCGGCAGGCAGGCGCATTCGACGACTTTGTTCCACTCGGTCGCGGTCTTGAGGCACCCCTTGACGCAGGTGATGACCCGTTTGTATTCGGCCGGGCTGCCGTTTTCCATGCCGCGCAGGATCAGCGTGTAGAGCCCGTCCTGCTCGTTGATCAGGTCCGCAGTGCCCTGCGGCAGCGGCTGGACGAGCTGGACCATGCCGTTGAATTTGCCTGCCTCATTCGATTTGTCGATCATCCAGTCGATGAATGCGCGAAGGAAGTTGCCTTCGCCGAACTGCATGACCCTGACCGGATATTCCTGCCGGGGGCCGATTTCAAGTCCCGGCACATGCAGAGCCGGCAGCAGCGAACGGTTCAATCTGTCCATGATATGTCTCCTTTGTGCCATCGATGGCATTGCTTTTTCTATAAAATAGCACACGGTCCGGGGGAATGCAAATTTCCGGATCGCCGGAACAAGTTATTCCATGAAGAGGTTGCGGCTCGTGAAGCACGGTTCGCTCGTGATGCGGATTCCGAGCCGGCGCAGCGCGAGTTCGTCACCCGGGGTCGGCAGGTGGCTGATGTGCATCTCGCACCCGGCCAGCCGGGAGAGCTTCTTCATGGCGAGCTGGGCGGCCGGATTGTTCGGCACGCTGACCGAAAGCGCGGTCAGCGTCTCGCCGAGATCGAGGCTGAGCCCCTTGTTCTTGTAGATTTTCTTCTTGAGCTGGCTTACTGAGTCGATGACCTGCGGAGAGAGCAGATAGAGATCGTCCGGCAGTTTGGCTAGGACCTTGATCGCGTTCAGGATGCAGCTCGACGCCGCGTGCAGCAGCGGTGAATTCTTGCCGGTCACGATCGTGCCGTCCGGAAGCTCGAGCGCCGCGCCGCAGAAGACGTTCCCGCTGCCCTTGCCGGGCTGCTGCTCGGCCTCTTCGGCGGCGGCCCGCGCCGGAGCGACGACCTTGCGGTCGAATTCGGTGATGCCGAGGTCGTCCATCAGGAGCTTGACCCGGTCGGCGGCGATCTTGTCGGCGTTTCCGAGTGCATGGGCGCACATGTACTGAAAATAGCGGCGGATGATCTCCTGCGTCGAGGCCTGGCAGCAGACCTTGTCGTCGGTGATGGCGAAGCCGACCCGGTTCACGCCCATGTCGGTCGGCGACTTGTAGAGCTGCTCCGGCGGCATGATGCGCGCGCAGATGCGCTTCACGACCGGGAAGATTTCAAGGTCGCGGTTGTAGTTGATTACGGTCTCATTGTAGGCTTCGAGGTGGAAGGAATCGACCATATTGATGTCGCCGAGGTCGGCGGTCGCGGCTTCGTAGGCGATGTTGACCGGGTGTTTCAGCGGCAGGTTCCAGACCGGAAAGGTTTCGAACTTCGCGTAGCCGGCCTTCACACCGCGCTGGAACTCATGGTAGACCTGCGAAAGGCAGGTCGCCATTTTCCCGGAGTTCGCGCCGGGGCCGGTGACCACCACGATCGGCCTGTCGGTCTCGATATAATCGTTCGCGCCGTATCCCTGCGGGCTCACGATCGTGTCGAGATCGGTCGGATATCCTTCGATCGGGTGGTGGGTGTAGACGCGGATGCCGCGACGGGACAGCTTGTTGATGAAGCCTTTGACCGCAGGCTGCTCCTGGTAGCGGGTGACGACCACGGCCTTCACGTCGAGTCCCCAGTCACGCAGGTCGTCGATCGTGCGCATCGTGTCGGTGTCGTAGGCGAGCCCGAAGTCGGCGCGCATCTTCTTCTGCTCGATGTCGCCGGCGTAGATGCAGATCACGATGTCGATCTTGTCCTTCATGCGCTGCAGGAGTTTGATCTTGGTATCCGGATCGAACCCCGGCAGGACGCGCGCGGCATGGAAGTCGCAGAGGAGTTTGCCGCCGAATTCGAGGTAAAGCTTGTCGTCGAACTTACCGGCCCGCTCGAGGATGGCCTGGGATTGTTCACTTAAATACTTTTCACTGTCGAATCCGGTTTTCATAAAACTCCTTTACAGCCAACTGCTTCTGTCTTTTTGTCGTCAAGGGAGCCGCCGCCTGAGGCAAACACCGGAATGTAATATACCACTTCGCAAAATGTAAAGCAAGGCTCCGGCCGGGGAATCTTCCGCAAAAAATCATATGGCTTCACCGTTCGTGTCGGAATGCGCCCGAAGGGAAACGTAAAAGGCGGGTTCGCGTTTTACGGAAATTTCATAATTTGGAAACCCGGGTAAAATAGTTACAAAAAATACACGCTTCCGGGTTGAAAAAAACAGAAAACAGGTGTAATCTACACGCATGATTACAATATTGCTTAAAGAAACCTAACCAAAAGCGAGAGTGCCGTTGTAAAATGAAAAAATTGTTTGTGACGATTTTGCTGGCGCTCGTGGCTGCATCGTTTTTCACGATGTACACCAGCCGCGATCAGAGTTCGGATGTCCCGGTAATCACCTGGCGTACCGACGCAAATCCGCAGCGCGAGGAGCAGATCATGCTGTTCCGCGAATGGCTGGTTGCCAATGGGCATGTGCGGAAGGATAAAAACGGCAATGTCGTCAATTACACCCAGAAGGAGGCCGACGCGCTGAACAAGGCGTACGGTACGGCCGGCAAGCCGCTCGACCCGTCCAGTCCGCACTACGTGAAGGCCGGTACGCCGAAGCCGAACGGCGACGTCGCGCTCGAAACCGCGAATAACCAGAGCACGCTCATCCAGGCGGTTTCCGGCATGGCCGGCGATATTTTCGACACCTTCGACGTCCTGGGCTACCAGCAGCTCGGCGTCGCGCTCGACATCACCGAAGACGCCGAAAAGAATGGATACGGCCTCGATACGACCTATCCCGGCATGGCCGGGCTGCTGACCGGCATGGACGGGAGGCAGTATGCGTATCCCTGCAACGGCGCGAGCGTTTCGATGTGGATCAACCTTTCGACGCTCGAGAAATACGGTTTCAAGCGGCCGCCGCTCGAGTGGACGCCGGAAGAGTTCGAAGCGATGGGCAAGGAGTACGTCAAGCGGGCCAACGAAGGGCTGCCGCGGCAGGAATACTTTTTCATCCAGGCGCTGGACAGCGGCTGGGGCGTCAATATGGCGATGTGCATCGCGCGCAGCAAGGGGTGGGACATCTACAATGAAACCCTGACCCGCAGCGTTGCGGACAACGAGCCGCTGAAGCATGCGATCAAGCTCTTCCATAAATGGACCTATGTCGACCGCATCGCTCCGACTGCGGCGGACGTCGCTTCGATGAATACCGACGCCGGCTACGGCGGCGCCGACTTCTCGAATTTCATCTCCGGCAAGTACGCGATGATCGTCATGGGCCGCTACTGCCTGATCCGCTTCCGTGAAGTTCAGCAGCAGAAGGATATGACGATTCAGTTCGCGGTGAGCCAGCTGCCGATGTACGACTATAAGAACCACCCGATTACGGTCCGCGCGGCGATGCCGTACCGCGGCAGCAAGCATCCGGAGCTCGCGAAGCTCTTCCTGCAGTTCCTCGCCAGCAAGCCGTACAACCAGTACATCGTCGACGGCGCGGACGGCCTGCCGCCGAACCCCGAGATCGTCGAGCAGGAGATGAAGGACATCCGGATTCAGCGTCCGAACGAACGCGACTGCAGCGAACTTGAATCCTCCTGGGCCCGCACGATCGCGCTGCCCTCCTTCTACAGCCCGTATGTGAAGGCCGGTTCGACGAACTGGCTGCAGAACGGCATCAACCGCTTCTTCAACAACCGCAGTTCGCTCGACGATGCGCTGAAGTACATCCAGGATCGCTACAATCAGGAGATCGAAATCTCCAAGAACGCGAATCCGGCCATGATGGAAGCCTGGAAGAAGGACTGGGCCCTTCAGGAAAAGATCGACGCCTGCAAGAAGGAAGGAAAGAAGATCCCCGTCGAATGGATCAAGAATCCTTTCTATGTCAAGTATTATCGTGATAGGGGAATGCTGGATGAAACCGGAACGGCTGGAGGAGTCAAGTAAAAAATGGCTATGACAAAGAAAGATATCAAGGAACTTGCGATCGGAGTCGGTTTCCTGCTTCCGAATATTCTCGGTTTTCTCGCCTTCACGGTGATTCCGCTGGTGATGAGCATCTATATGGCCTTCACCGACTGGAATCTGGAAATGCACAACTATTTCCGTTCCGAGCCGATCACCTTCGTCTGGTTTGAAAACTTCACCCGGCTCTTTTCCGACCCGGACTTCCCGCAGTATTTCGGCAACACCTTCTTCATGATGATCGGCATTCCGTTCGGCGTGGCCGGCAGTCTGGTCGCCGCGCTCCTGCTGAACATGGAATTCGTGAAGGGCGACGGCAAGAAGAAGCTCATGATCACGATGATCCTGACCGCCGTCATGGTCGCCTGCTTCGGACTGCTCGCCGTGCTCGGTCTCGGCGGCACCGGTATGACGATCCTGATGGTTTCGCTGCTCGGCGGCGTTTTCATCATCGGCTCGATCGGCGGCAAGACCGTCTACCGCACGCTGTTTTACTTCCCGTACTTCACGGCGGGCGTAGCGACCTTCATCCTCTGGAAAAAGCTTTACAATCCGCTGAACGGCCCGATCAACAATGCGCTGCGCCCGCTGCTTGACGCACTGACTCCGGTGGCCGTCATGATCAGTCCGGCCTGCCAGACGATCGGCATCGTGATCCTCGTGCTGGTCGGCCTTCTCTATCTCCACATGGTGCGCCGCAAGCTGCGGCTCTGGCGGGACGGCGAGTCCGGCACCGTCAGCTGCTATCTGGCGATGATTCTGCTTTCGCTGCCGCTGATTTTCTGCTGGAGCTGGGTCTCGCCGACCTGGATGCACGTGGTGATGAATACGCCGGAGATGAAGGAGATTGCGAATGCATCGCAGGAGTTGTCGTTCCTGAGCCGCGACGCGAAATGGACGCTGCTGCTGATGCTGGTCTTCCTCGGCATCGGGTGGGGGCGTTTCCTCTACACGGTTTACATTGCGAAGCGCAAATACAAGTGCATCGCCGACCGGGGGATCGGCGACTCGGCGATCGTCGACGGTTCGGCGATGGTGCTGAATATGGCGCTGGTCGGCCTCTGCTGCGTCTTCTGGCTGCTGCCGGAAATGGCCGCCGCCGAGGAGGGGCTTCAGCCGCCGCAGTGGATCTCGGATTACTACTGGGCCAAGCCTTCGCTGCTGATCATGGGCTTCTGGGGGGCGATCGGTTCGAACAACATGCTGCTTTACCTCGCCGGTCTCTCCGGCGTGCCGCAGGAGCTTTATGAAGCGGCGGACATCGACGGCGCGAGTCCGTGGCAGCGTTTCTGGAACATCACCTGGCCGCAGCTGGCCAACGTGACCTTCTTCATCATGGTCATGGCGGTGATCGGCGGCCTGCAGGGCGGCTTCGACATGGCGCGCGTGATGACGGAGGGCGGGCCGGCCGGTTCGACCACGACGCTGGCCTACTACATCTACACGCAGGGCTTCAATACCGGCCGCCTCGGCTATGCGTCGGCAGTTTCCTGGCTGCTGTTCGTGATGGTCTTTGTGGTGACCATGTTCAACTGGAAGTTCGGCAACCGTTATACGAACGAGTAAGGAAGGCTACTCTATCATGCAGGAAAAAAATAAATTCTGGGGCGGTTTCGCCAAACTGGTTTCGTTGAATGTCGTTTTGACTCTGATGGCGGTGCTGCTGGTACTGCCGTTCACCTGGATGGTTCTCGCGAGTCTGAAGGTGCTGGACGAGATCGGCTACGATTCGTGGCTGCCGGAGGTCTGTCAGTGGCACAACTACCACGACGTGTTCACCATGAAGGGCATCTTCTTCGGCCGCTGGTACTGGAACACGGTGTTCACCTCGTGCTGGATCACCTTCCTTCAGGTGTTCACCAGCAGTCTGGCCGCCTTCAGTTTCTCCCGGCTCCGCTGGAAGGGGCGCGATCAGGTCTTCTTCCTTTATCTGGCCACGATGATGCTGCCGGGCCTCGTGATGATGATTCCGAACTATCAGAACATGATTCTGCTCGGTCTGGTCGACTCCTATACGGGGCTGATCCTGCCGGCCGCGTTCTCGGCCTTCGGCACCTTCCTGATGCGCCAGTTCATGATGAACATTCCGAAGTCGCTCGACGAGGCGGCGGAGATCGACGGCGCGACGAAGTGGCAGCTTTACTGGGATGTCGTGCTTCCGCTGGCGCGTCCGGCGCTGGTCACGCTGACCATCTTCACCTTCATCGGCAGCTACAACAACCTGTTCTGGCCGCTGGTGCTGATGAAGACGCCGGACAAATACACGCTGCCGATCGGCATGCTGGCCTTCCAGTCTTCGCAGGGGCAGCAGACCAACCTGCTGATGGCCGCGGTCGCCATGAGCGTGATCCCGATGATCATCATCTTCGTGCTGATGCAGAAGCAGCTGGTCAAGGGCATCATGCTGGGCGGCGTCAAGGGCTGAAAAGGGACGCTTTCCGAAAGCGGGGGAATGCTCCTCCGCTTTTTTTGTGCCGTTTTTCGGGAGAGAATGGGTTGCGGATTTGCAAAAGCGGATTCCGGGCGTTATGGTTATGCCGTATCATGTCATGGCCGGTTCGGGAAAAGGGGGGACGATGCGCATTCGAATGGGAATTCTGGCTGCCTGCTTTTGCTGGCTTGGCGCTCTTTCCGCGGCAGCGGAATTGAGCCGTTATGTGCCGGAAGAGGCTTTTCTTGCGGTGAAGGCCGACGGCCCGCGCATCTGGCGGCTGCCGCAGGCGCGGCGGCTGCTCGGCCTGGTCGAGGCGGCGAATCCGAAAGTGGAGCAGGTCCTGATGGGGGATTTCGCTTCGGCCGCAACTGCGGATTACCTGGCTTTTGCGGTTTCCGGCGAGGTGCGGATTTTGATCCGTCCGGCGGATGGGGAACCGGAAAAGCTGTTCCGGAGCAGGTGCGAGTGGATCCGGTCGAATTACGGCGACCGGATCAGGGACGAGGGCGAGGCGCCGTTTCCGTATATCGGCGTGGACGGCGGGAGGCTGATGCTTGCCGGCGATCATCTGGAGTGGGTATTCCGGGAGTTCCCGGAAGATGCCGAACCGGCACTGCCGGTGAAGGATTCGCCGCTCGGAAAACGGCTCGCCGCCGGAGCCGAACCGCTGAAACTGATCGTGACCGACCGGGTCAGGAGTGCGGCCGGGGATAAGTTGCGTCTGCCGCCGTTCCTGGCCCAGGTAAAGCAGCTTGAGTTTGTACTCGATGACTCCGGGAAAGTGCCGGTTCTCCGGCTTTCGGGCCTCTATCCGGATGAAGCCGGGGCGCGCGCCGCGAAAGGGGCGCTTGCCGGCATGTCAGCTCTGGCCCGGCAGAAGGTGTCCGGTGCGGAGCTGGAGCTGTTGAACGCGCTGGCGGTTGAAACGGCGGGGAGGGAACTGACGGTGTCCGCGGCAGTCGCGGAGTCCCTGGTCGGGAAGATCGAAGAGCGGGTCATGATGGCTCCGGCGGAGGATAAGCTTCGGCAGATCGGGGTGGCGATTGCACTTTTCGTCAGCGAGGAGAAGCGCATGCCGGACTCCTTCGACGAACTTTACCGGAAGAATTTCCTGACACGGGCCGACGTGTTCCGCCTTCCGGGCGACGGCGGTTCGCGGCCGCCGGCGGACGGGCAGCCGGTCGGGGAGGAGAATTGCAGCTTCTATTACTGGGGGCGCGGAATTCCGGCCGGGACGGCGGTGCCGTCCCGGATTCCGGTCGCCGCCATGAAGAGACGGCTGGCTCCGAAAGGGCGGTTCGCGGTTCTTTTCCTCGACGGACATGTCGAGGTGAGGCAGACGGACAGCCCGGACGAAGCGGGGCTGATTCGCGGGCTGCTGAAGGACGAGGCATTCGACGGGCGGCGGGAGATCGAATCGCTTCTGCTGAAGAACCGTATGGAAGAATGACATTTGAATCACAAGGAGGAGGTTTTCATGAGATCGAAGCTGTTGGCGGTACTGGCCGCCGGATTGGCGGCCGTGTCGCTTCGTGCGGCGGATGTGGATATGGTCATCGCGGTGAACGGAGCGGCGCTGAATGCGCATCCGCAGGTAATGCAGCTTCGGGAGAAGTTCGACCGGGAGGCGAAGAGTTCCGGCGGAAAATCGTTCGCCGAGCAGCTCGGCGCGCTGAAGCTGACGGAGGAGATGCTCGAAAACCGGCTGACCGCTTATATCAGTCTCGATACCCGCGAGGGAGCGGTCGTGATCGACACGAAAGAGGGGAAAGCGCCGGAACTCTTTGAAAAGCTTCGGGATATCCTGAATTTCCGGGACGGCGGCACGAAGACCGAGGTTGCCGGCTGTCCGGTCTACACCGGCGTCACGGCCGACGGGAGCAGGGGGACGATCCTCCTGAAGTCGCCGTCGCAGATCCAGATTCAGGCCGGTGAATCGCTGCCGCTGCCGCTGAATTTCGGCAGGATCAGCAAGAACCTGATGCTGGAGGCGAAGAGCGGCCGGCTGGTCAACATCGCCCTGGTGCCGACGGAGGAGATGCTCGCCGCTCCGGATGCGATGCCCCAGATGAAGTCACTCCGCATGATCACGCTCGGGCTTACCGATACGAAGCCCGAAGCGGCGATCGTCTTCGAGGGGCTGTTCAAAAACGACGAGGCGGCCATGGAGGTGAAGGGGCTGGTGGATGTCGTGCTGTTCGGTTTCGAGCAGAACCAGGCGCTTGACAACCGTTTCTTCCGGAAGATCGAGAGCAATGTCGCGGGCGGCAAACTCACCTATCGCCGGGTCGTCGATGACGGATTGCTCGAAGCGATCCTCCAGACCGTGGGCGGCCGGTTCGGCCGGCTGCCGAAGGCGGCGGGCCCGGCGGCGGTTCCCGAAACGCAGGGCGAATAGCTCCGGGGCGCGATGAGACGGTCTGGCGGCTGGAAGCAGGCGGCGGAAGGAGCCGGATATCTGCATGCGGGAATCCGGGCCTTTTACCGCGATCCCGGGTTGTGGGGATATGCGCTCATTCCGATGGGTATCCTGTTCGCGTTTTACGCGCTGATGATGCTCCTGCTGTTCTGGTTCGCGGCGCCGTGGGCGGCGGGGCTGCTGCCGGACCCGGCGCAGTGGAGCGCCTGGTTCCGCTGGCTGCTCTATGCTGCGAGGGTGCTGATTTACGTGTCGGTATTCGGCATGGCGGTACTGACGGGGGCGTTTTTCCTCTGTTCGTTGTATGAGGCGTTCGGCGCGTTTTTTTTCGACAGTCTCGTTCAGAAGTTCGAGCGGGAGCGGTACGGGGTTGAAGCCGCTCCGGTGCCGTTCCGGGAGAATCTGCGTTATCTGCTGCAGTCGGCAGGGTTCTCCTTCGTGACGATGATCTGGAGCTTTCTGCTGTTCTGGCCCGGAATTTTCATCCCGGTGGCCGGGATTCTGCCGGCGGTGCTGGTGGTCGGCTACCGTTTCGGGCTCACGTACGTTTTCTCCAGTGCGTTTGCGGACCGTGTTGACGTGCGCGAGGTCAGGCGTCTGGCGGCCCGGAACCGGGCGCTCATGCTCGGCTTCGGCGCGGCCGGCTACCTCTGGCTTCTGATTCCGTTTTCCGCGGTGTTTCTGCTGCCGGGATTCGCGCTTGGCGGCGCGATGATCTACCGGGAGCGTCTGATATGTTCCACCAAACAGGGAGGTGTGTCTTGAAAAAATGGAGACGATGGATGGTGTGGGCGGCGGCATTGGCCGTGCTGCCGCTGCGGGCGGCGCAGCCGGAACTGCTCTACGCGGTGAATTTTGACGATCCGGACGTCCGGGCGGCGGTCGACAAGTGTCCGTTCGCGAAGGTCGAGAAGGATTTCGAAGGGACTTCCGTCCTGACCGTGACGGTCCCGCCCGACAAGATGTCGGACGGGAACCCGGTTGCGGTGGTCATTCCGATCGACATCGAGAAGATCGGCGCGGCCGGCGGGAATCTTTACGGAGAGGGCGATCTGAAGTTCACCGGCGTCACCAGGCCGATGTACAGCTGGAACGGCGTGAAATTCATGCTGGTGTTCAAGAGCGAAGGGAAAGAGCAGTATCCGGACTTCAACCCCGGCTGGCAGACCAATTGCGGGACGAAGGACTGGTACCGCGCCAGCTCGAGCACCGTGATCCCGAAGGATGTGAAGAAAGCGTACCTGAATCTCGGACTCCAGCAGTCGTCGGGTACGGTTTCGTACCGCAACATCCGGTTTTACCGCGGCGATGCGTCTCCGGAGTCGACGCTCGCGAAGCAGCCGGTTCCGCAGGCGAAGTACACGGTCGATCTGCCGGTCCATCGCGGGGTCATGTCGCCGAACCGGTTTGACGAAAAGGATTTCGCGGACCTTGCGAAGTGGAATGCAAACCTGATCCGCTGGCAGTTGAACCGGCCGCTGGACCGGCCGTACACGCTCGACGAGTACAAGGCGATCACCGCGAAGAAGATCGACGAACTCGGCAAAGTGCTCGACGCGGCGCGGAAACACGGAATCAAGGTCGTGATCGACCTGCATCCGTTCGAGGGCGGCAAGCTGATTTTAAGCACGCCGGAGGGACGGCAGTACCTGGTCGACGTCTGGAAGGAGATCGCAACCCGGTACAAGGGGCATCCGGCCATTTTCGGCTACGATATCCTGAACGAGCCCCATTCGCGAAATCTGCGTCCCGGCGACCCGACATGGCCGGAGCTGGCGGAGCGGACGATCAAGGCGATCCGGGCGATCGACCCGGTAACTCCGATCATCGTCGAGCCGGACCAGATGGCGCACTACGAACTGCTCGAGTACCTGCCGGTCTTCGAGGAGCCGAACATCATTTACAGCATCCACTTCTATGCGCCGGGGCAGCTGACCCACCAGCTCGATCCGAAGGTGAAGCCGATTCTCGGCTATCCGGATGAAACGCGCGGCTGGAACAGGGAGTACCTGCGGAAGAATCTGGAGAAGGCGCGTGAATTCCAGCAGAAGACCGGGGCGCGGATCTACGTCGGCGAATTCAGCTGCATCCGCTGGGCGCCGGGCGCGGACCGGTATGTCAAAGACCTGATCGATCTGTTCGAAGAGTACGGCTGGGATTGGAGCTATCACGCCTTTCGCGAATGGCAGGGTTGGAGCGCCGAGCACAGCGACGATCCGGCCGTCATGGACCCGGTGCCGACCACCGGCCGCAAGGAGGTTCTGCTGAAAGCCTTCGAAAAGAACGGAAAATAAGAATATGTGCTTGCGGGGAGCGCAGGTGCTGTCAGCACTCCCCGCCGCAGGCGACTCAAGCCGGAAGAGGGATTATGGTTCGATCATCTCCGGCAATTCGAAGGTGAGGAGGGCGATTTCGCCCGGAGCCAGGCTGATCCCGGCATCGGCGGAATACCGGAACCGGCGCGGATGCGAAGCTGACTCCAGCTGCGACAGTTCGGCAACGGACGCAAATTCCGGCGCTCCCTGCCGGAGCCAGGATTCGTAGGCGCTCCCGTTTTCCGGCATGACCTGTTCGCAGACGGCGCCGCTTTTCAGGCCGTCGATCCGGATTTCGAAGGTCTCATTCTCCTTTTCCGGGTCGAGATAGTTCCAGAGGAGGAGCCGCACCGTCTTTTGCTCCCGGGCGGCCAGGGCGCCGAGGCACTTCGCGGGGCGGCTCCACACTGCGGACAGTTCCTCTCCTGATACGGCGCGGAGAAAGCGGAACGCATGGAACGACGCCTTCGGAATGCCGTTGACGTTCAGCAGCCCGTAGCCGCCGTGGAACGGGGCGGAATGGAAACCGCACTCCTCATAAATGTCGGAACCGTTCCAGAATAAACTGCCCGTGCAGACGGAGCGGAGTTCGGCCATGGTTTTGACAATGAATGCCGCGTTCGCGCATTCGTCGTGATTGAATGCGAGCGGGCCGGCAGAGGAGTTCCACTCTCCGAGGAACAGCGGAACCGGTTCCGGCAGCAGCTTCATGGTCTGCCGCACCCGCGTGAGGAGCCGCGGCAAAAGATCGGCGCTCTGCAGCCTGACTTCTCCTTCGGCTCCGTCCAGGAAGGCGATGTCGCTCGGATAGGCGTGCGTGGAGACAAAATCGCACCGGCACCCCGGCGACGGGTCTTCCGGCGATGGTGCGGAGACATGGCGGCAGAAGTCGGCAATCCACGCGGTTTTGCTGGTCGCCGGCCCGCCGACGCGAAACCGGGAATCCTGACGCTTGATTGCAGCGCGGGAAAGGTCGTACAGCTTGAAATACTCCTCTTGCGTGCCGGTCCAGAAAGGGAGGTCCGGTTCGTTCCAGACCTCGAAATACCACCTGCAAAGCTCTTCGCGGCTGAACCGTTCGATGAGAACATGCAGGAATTGTTCCACGAGTTCCTCCCAGCGCCGCCAATCGCGCGGCGGAGCCGAGCGGAAACGGTAATGACAGACCGATTCCTCCGTCCGGGCCAGTGCGCCCGGCATGCCCGACAGTTCGAGAAAGGGGATCTGCCCGTTGTCCAGGATGCGCTCGAGAACCGTCAGGGGCTTTTCGAAGTGGAAAGAGCCGTCCGGCGCAACCGCTTCGAGCTGGTCATTGAAGATTCCGTGACAGCGCACATAGCGCATGCCGAGCTCTTCCCGCAGCCGCCGGAAGTGGCGGGGCAGATCCTCCCGCAGCCAGAGGGCCGCATGACAGCTGTTGATGCCGAACGAGCCGATGTTGCGTACATTTTCTCCGGTGGCGCTGCCGATCGACAGACCGATTTTTTCCTGATTTTTCATGATTGCTCCTGAAGGTGTCGGGGCGCGCGGACGAATCTCACGCGACGCTCCGGAAAACAGTTCAAACGGAACCTACCAACGATAGTAGCGGTACGGGTCGTCTTCCTCCTCCGGCGTTTGAAGATAATAACTGTTCAGCCACGGACCGTCTGCAAATAATCGCGGGCTTCCGGCCATGCCTCCGTCCCGGAAGATGTTTTTCACGCGAACCGCGATCACATTTCGTCCCGGCAGGAGCTCCGACCGCCGGATGGCGAAGTCGCGCGGACGACACCAGTAATCCATCGGAGCGTTGGCTTTGGTCACTTCCCCGAGAAATTTCCCGTTGAGCCAGATCTGCGATTCGTCATCTACCGGCCCGAGCGAGAGTGTGAGTTCTTCCGGCAGCAGCGGTGAGGGTTCGAATTCGAGCCGATACCAGCCGTATCCGAGGTCGTCGTAGTAGTGCGGCAGCGTGACCTGCTGCCAGCCCGAGTCGTCGAAATCGGGTTTCCAGGCATTCTCCGTTGCATTCACGATCTTTTCCTCCGGCATCATGCACCAGTTGCGGGAGAGGTCCTGCCGGAGCAGCGGCGCCGGAGTCGTGAAGAAGTTCCGCAGCGGCGTCGTCATCTCCGCCCCGTCGGTTGCGAGAAAACGCGAGAGCAGGAACACATTGCGGCGGTAGCTGCTCCGCAGCGCCGGCTCCTTCGTGTAATCAAAATTCCACGGTGCAGCCTGGAGAATCGTCACCGTCCCCCGCCCGACCCGGTAACGCCGGAACCAGGAATTCTTCCCCTCCTTTGATGGTGGCAACGGCGCGAGCTTCGGAAAACGCCGCCAGTAAGTGTCAGCGTGAGAGATCCCCGCAACACCCAGCGTCTTCCACTGATCCGGTTCGTAGTACGGAATCGCATCCACGGCTTCCCCTGCGTTCATGCCCAGTGCGGCGAGAGTTTGGTTGTCCGCGCCCAGCGCGAGAACCCGCAAGCCTGCGTTGATCCGGCGGCGCAGATCGGCGGGAGGCGTTGCTTCCGGACCGAGCACGAGCAGCGTTTCTTCCGGTTCCGCCGCGGGTGGCAACTGCCGGTTCACGGCGACGCCGAGCCGGGTCAGCAGTTCGACCCCGGCATCGTTCCCCGCGTAATAGAGCGTCCTGCCCGGAGCAGGCGCGGGAGCTCTCTGTATGTAATCGGCGATCCGGCGCAGCAGCGCTGCCGCCGCGGGATCGTTCTCCGTCCGCCCGGAGAGATCCATCTGGCAGAACAGTATGCGCTGTCCCGCTTCCTGATGCTCGAGCAGCGGCGTGTATTGCAGGTCAAAGCCGCAGTCCACGAGCGGCAGCCAGTTGCCCCGGGAGGGTTTTTCAATCAGCACCGAAGCCACGGCGTTGCGGTTCCCGCGCCGCCACACCCGCGGCAGGTCGAAGCCGTTCCAGACCGACCGCGGAAACGCACTGTCGAAGGCGTTCGCGGGAGAGGAACCCGGCGTGAGCGTTGCGTCTCCGCGCCAGTTCGCCAGAAGCTCCTGCGGAAAACCCGCCATGACCGGATGCTCCGGCGTTCTGACAAATCCCTCGCGGGCGCCCCATTCGGTCACCCGGAACCCGAAACGGTTGTTCAATGCGTTCGAGCTCTGTTCGAATACAACGATCCCCCGGAGTTTCGCGAGCGTTTCCGGCGGCAGCGCCCACGACGGCTTCGCATCAAACGCCTCGCGGCCGATCAGGAGTGCGTCTCCATCGGCGAGTTCACCCGGATTCGTCACCGGCGTGAATTCCACACCGGCGGCGCGGAGCGCCGAGGCGCTCATCCCCTTCGGGTCGAAAAGCCGGAGTTGCGCCCGGGCCTCCGCGGCGTTTCCCCCGGGCGGCAGATGCAGCAGGATTCGTTCGACCCGTTCCCTGCCGTCCGCGGAAATCCGCGCCTCGAGCCGGCATGTGCCGGAAGCGCTTTCCGGCATGATGCCTTCGAGCGGAATTGCGACGGTTTCGCCGGGATCCACCCGAACCGTCTCCCGGGACGACCATTCGCCGTCACCGATTCGCCAGAGGTACGCGACATCGCGGGCAGAATGGTGGTCATTGATGATGATCAACTGTTTATGAATCGGTTCGCCGGGTTTGTAAATATGGGTCTTATCCGTGAAGACCGGAGCGCCGCCGAGAAACGCGAGCAGTGGCTGGTTGTCGCGCAGCAGCACTTCTCCGGTCGGGGTCGGACGGAAATTCTTCTTCTCGGGATCGTTCAGATAATTACGGTTTGCAGTGAAGTGGTCCGGGACGATTCCGGGCTGATGCAGATTCTGCCGCGCTGCCGGATTCGGCCGTTTCGCCGTCGGACGGATCCGCTGCCAGAAATCGACCTGATCCCACGGCAGTACGGCGGAGATTCCCCAGCCGCGCATGGCGCGCCAGTTGTCCTGCATATACCACGCTTGTACTCCGCTGTAAAGATCGGTAAGAGCCTGGATGCGGGAGGTCAATTCCCAGCCTCCGAAATTTTCGCCGCTCGCGAGCAGCTTCCGTTCGCGTTCCAGCAGCGCGAGCTTGGCATCGTCGAGCCGGTACGCGGCATCCCCGAGACAGGCGGCGGCAAACTCGGACGCCCACGCCCAGGTTCGAACCGGCGTCGTCCAGATGAAGGCCGGTCCCCGGTAATGCAGCCAGCTCGCGAGGTGCGGCATGCCCCACTCCACGAAGAAGAGCGGTTTGCTCCCCTCCGCTGCCCAGTGTTCGAGCCAGTCGCTGCGCTCCTGGCGCGGACTCCAGTTCAGATAGATGTTGACCGTGTGCATGTTCCCGAAGTTGCCCGACTCGTGATGGTAGACGGGGCGCGACGGGTCGAATTCCGTTGCCACGGCCTCCGCGAGTCGCCCCTGCTTCCGGATCGCGAGGAACGAACCGGTCGCTCCTTCCTGTTTGGCCGGGTCGAGCAGCCCGTCCATCCGGTCCGGATTCTGATCGCCGCCGTAGCCCAGCGCGTTGTGGTTCATGGTGTACAGGATTGCCGCCGGACGATTCTGCACCTGCCGCACCAGATAGTGTGTCAGGGTGCGGTAGCGGGCCGCCGTTTCCGGATCGTCCAGCTTCATGCCGAAGTCGCCGATGTGGGGAAGGCTGAGCGCGTACAGCGTTCCGCTCTCGTCGGCGGCGTCGAGCACCCCCCGCAGATAACCGACCTGGCCGGGGGTGAATCCGTAGTTGCCGGTGATGAAGAAGTTGAAGCCGAACTCTTTCATCCGGTGCATCGACCGTAACGCGCTTTCGCGGGCGGCCTGGTCGGCGTATTCGGTCGGGTTGGTCAGCAGCGCGGCCCGCAGGTGGACCTTGTGGCCGTTCAGCCGGAAATCCCGCCCGTCGATCCAGAACTCCCGGAATCCAAACGAAATCGGCAGGCTTTGCGAGAGAAGCCGGCCATTTGCGGCGTTTTTCAGCGTGACGGTTGCCTCGTAAACATTTTGCGGATGTTCCGGGTCCCACAGTTCCGCATCGCTCCACGGCGCAGAGAAACGCAACGGGCCTCCGGCGGCCGGAACCGTCATCGGCTCAGACGAAAAATGCTTCACGCTGCTGCCGTTTTTCCGTATCTCGGCTTCCAGAAGCACCCCGTGCGTCCGAACATCGGCAAGAGTCACGAAAAAGGCGATTTCGCCGCGGCGTACCGAGGTCTCCACCCGGATGTCCACAATGCGGTCCTGCATCGGGGCGGAGGTCAGAAACACATCTCCGGTCAGCCCCTTCAGATTGATTGCGCTGCTGCCCGCCACGAGCCGGTCGGGAGCCATGAACCGCTCCGCTCCGGCTTCCACGGGCTTGGCAGAAACGAAGACGGCCAGCTCCTGCGGTTTGCCGAATTTCACCAGAGGGGTAAGCTCTACGGGTCCGCCGGGAAACCAGGCTTCCCCGGCCGGGCGGCCGTCGAGAAATACGCGGGCATGGGTCTGGAGCAGCGTAAAATCCACCTCAATTCTGCGGCCGCGCCATGTTTCCGGCACCGTCACGGTGCGGCGATACCATGCCTGATCAAGTTTGTCGGCGGTTTCCGTCTGCGAATGCGCATATCCCGGCGGCAGATGAATATCCTGCGCCGGGACTGCATGGGGGAGCCCCTGCGGATTGGGCCAGATGCCCGGTACCTTGAACCAGCCCCATTCGCCCTGCGGCACTGCGGCAGTTCCGGCATTGTCTGCGGGAAGAAAATTCCAGTAACCGTTAAGACAGATTTTTCCGTTGGTTGAAGAACTTCGAGACCAGGCGCCATCCAGCGACCAGGAAACTTCAGCTCCGGAGGGAGGGCGCCACGCCTGCTCCATGTTCCGCACTTCGTCGGAATGGACCAGACGGATATCGGCGAACTGCAACACGCATTCTCCCTTTTGCTGCGTTCCCGGCATGACTCCGAAATTCAGGGTGGAAACGCGCGTGCGGTCGTAATCGCCATCGAACAACGGCAGCGGAATCAGGACTGTCTGGAATTCGCCGGTGATTTCAGAAAGCAGCCCTGAAGCCAGCAATCGGACCTGACCGGAGCTTTTTCTGTCCGCATCGCCGAGCTGGAACCAGAAGTCGGCAAGCTCTCCCGACACTTTGCGAAACTTGAGCGAGAGTGCATTATAAGGGCGCAGGTCGTCGCCGCCCGGTTGCCAGTTGTGCCAGTTCCAGCCTCCGCCGGCCCAGTAGTTGGTCCAGCCGGCCCGGAACTCCAACCCCTTGCGATTCTGGAGCACAGGTAGGGAGGTGATCGCCAGCGAAGTGGTCTCCTTTGGATCGGACCAGCCGGAGCCGTGGAGCCGGCTGATTCCGTCGAAAATGATTCCGGGCTCAATGCCGCTGACTGCCGCAATGGAAAAGACGGATAAGAAAACGGCTTGAAAAAAAATCCGTATGTGACGCATGTGTTCTCCTGGGAAAAATCAAAGTGCAATCAGTTTATTGGGATCGTAAAAAGCGGCTCCGAACGTGACCATCCGGTATCGTTGTCCTTCCCCGACGTGAAGATCATAGAAGAGCAGGTTGATACGGTTGCCGTGCCGGTCGAAATCCACAACACTGTCATCCACATTGATTCCATTGGCGAAATCACCCTGCCACTCTGCGCCGCTGATTCCGAATCCGTAAGGCCAGCCGTGTTCCTCATTTTCGTTCGCCGTCTCCGAAACCAGGCCGCGCCGGGAGGGATGGGTGATGGAATGAACGCGGAACCACTTGAAATTACTGTCATAATACTGATTCGTGGCAAAGAAATTGGTTTCCCGCTCCGGATACTGATTCATGCCGTAGCAGGAAAAATTCAGTTCGCTGACGTTGTCCGGCACTTTGGGGACGACGCTTTTGCACCCGGTGTAGAACATGCTTTTCGAATTCCACAAGTCGGCGAGCGTCGGATAGCCGTCACCCGACCGGGGAGCGCCTTCCAGATAGATCGAGAGATTCTGAATCCACATCCGCTGGTAATCCCGGGCGGTATAGGTTCCGTTCCAGTCGTCCGCATAAAACTGATGGGCCGCGCCGATATTTTTGAGCGTTATTCTTACAGGTCGTCTTGTGGGCCGCCATGCGCGCCTGCTGCAGCGCGGGCAACAGCAGCCCCGCCAGAATTACGATGATCGCAATAACGATCAGCAATTCAATCAGCGTAAAAGGACGAAATCGAAACAAGCCGGTGGACACAGGGGCAAACCGATATCGAAGAGTCATGACGATATTCCTCCATGTTGGACTCCTGATGTTTCAGTCGGTACTCCGAATCGCTCACTTCCCGTTATCGCGGAAGTGGAAAAGAGGAAAGGTCAATCTTTGCCGTCGAACTGAATCCGGCTGATCTCCACCGCACCCCTGCCGTCGGCACTGCCGGGTACGAGACCGATATTCAACGAACAGACGGTCTTGAAGTCAGCTCCGCCCGTCAGCAGTTTCAGAGGAATCGATACCGTCATGAATTCGGCCGGAAGCTCTTTTACTATTTCGGCTCCGACCAGCTTGACCTGCGGGCTGGTTTTATTCGCGGCATCGGCAAGCTGTACCCACACGTCCTTCAGCTGTTCTCCTTCCGCCTTGCGGATTGTGACCGTCAGGAAGTCAAAAGAGGTGATATCGCTGCCCGGCCCCTGCCAGTTCGTCCAGTTCCAGCCGCCGCCGGCCCAGTAGTTTTTCCACCCGCCTTCAAACCGCAGAATTTTTGCTCCGCCGGTTTGGGCCGCATCAATCAGGACGAATTTCGTGATATCCTTCGGGTCGGACCAGGAGGAGCCGCCCGCGTGCTTCTCCCCGTCGAATACAACCAGCGGCGCACCGGCTGCAAAAAGATTCATAACGCAGGCAGACAGCAGACAGGCAACCGGGAAAACATACTTTACCAACATGACTTCTCTCCTTGTGTGATGAAAATTCAGGGGGGATAGCTATTTCAGGAATTTCACGGAATCACGCGGAATCAATTGATTGTCCACAAGAATGCGCATCGGATGCTCCGTTTCGTCGTCCAGGAGCCGGGCGGCGATATCGATTGCGTTCGTCACAAGCTGGATATGGTTCTGCTTCAGCGTCGTATGCGCCGGCCAGAGGTAAGGGGAAATGCTCGGGTGTTCATAGGAAATCAGCGACAGGTCGTCAGGAATCCGCACACCCAGCCGGTGAAGCTCTCGAATGACTTTCAAAACGGCACTTTCAGAGGAAATGACAAGCGCGGTGAATTTCCGAGAGAGAACATGTTCCAGTACGTCGGAAATCGTGTTGCCGGTGATGTCGAAACTCCGTTCCGCTTCGCTGTCGACGCCGTGCTGTTCGAGCGATTCCAGAAAACCCAGGCGCCGTTCACTGTTGCCCCAGCCGCCGAGATGGTCCTGGAGCAAGCCGATTTTACGGTGACCGTTTTCGTACAGATGCTCGTACGCCAGCCGGATTCCCTGCCGATGGTTGACGCCGACGCTGGAAACGCCGTCGGCGATTTCATTGATCAGCACGAACCGCGTATGCTTCTGCCGGAGCAGCAGCTTCTTGCTTTCCTCAAAGTAAGGAATGGCGATGGCGGAGTGAATGAAATGCTCCTGCAATTTTTCGATCCGGCCGATGGAAATCAGCTCCAGGCCCAGATTCCGCGCGGAAAGCTGTTGGGCGACATAAGCGAGCATGGTGGCAAGGTAAAAGTCGCTGTGAATTTCATCGAGGCTCTCGATCACCAGTCCGATGCTGCGCTCTCCGGCGGTGATCCGCGGGGAATATTTTAGCTGATGGGCCGTATTCAGAATTTTTTCCCGCATTTTCCGGCTGACATTGGGATGATTTCTGAAAACACGCGATACCGTAGCGAGGGAAACTCCGGCCCGCTCCGCTATCTCGGTTATGTTTTTTTTATCCATGATCAAACTCCTTTCCGATGGCCATTCCACAAAGCAAAAGGATGTTTATGAAAAAACTTTCAATTCATACTTGGCCTGTCTTAATATATTATGTGATAATTTTCCATCGATGTCAAGTTTATTTGCGAGAAATATTGAAAAATTTTTCAATTTCTGCGGCGGCCGGGTTCCGAAATCGGGAGCAGCTCTGCAACTCCGCCGGGATCGGGGGGATTCGAAAACGGGTTCGGCGTCAGGGGCGGAGGGGGAGCCGGTATGCCCTGCCGGGCATATCGGACGCGAGAATCAGCAGAAGCCGTTCAAGTCCGTGTGCGAGCGCTTCGTCCGCTGGAATCGGTTCCGCCGGGAAATCGTCGAAGGAGAGAGGCGGCTCCAGAAGCCGTTTCCGGGCGGGCACGCCCGGCGTGCCCGCCTGTAACGCGGATATGTCAGGCTGCTGAGTGTTCGAGTTGCCGCGGGAATAGCAGGAGCGGAACCCCGAAAAAACTTTATTTGCGCTGAAGTTTCTTCGGAGTTCCGCTCCTGTTTGAATTCAATCACGCAGGACCTGCCGCTTACTGCCGCCTCCGTGCCGATCCGCCCGATGCGGGGAAGATGGTCTGGTCATACCCTCATCATGCTGCCGGGTCTGCTGAACGTATGCTTTGTCCGTGATTACTTTTTGTCATCTGTATTGTCCACGATCTCCTGGAAGACCTGTCCGTTGTCGGAGGTGTCCACGGTACGCGCGGCCAGATCCTTGAAGAGGCGTATGATATCGACCGTTCCGCCGATCGAGAACCACACCGTGGAAATAACTCCGACAATACCGGGCACGAGCAGATAGGCAATGTAGTAGTAGTTGCTCCACCACTCATTCGGCCACGGCGAAATGGCGTTCCAGATTACGACCGCGATAAACGTCAGTCCCAGCTGGTAGATGAAACTATAAGTGAATACGCTCCAGGCAATGACCTTGTCGCCGCGCGTGTAGTCCGGCGTGATGCTCAGCAGCTTGGCGAAAATATTGCGGAGAGTCCAGCTCTGGCGTTCCACGATGTGGCCGTCACTGTATTCGCCGCGATGCAGAAGCTTGTCCAGATTATACGGCTTGTAGGTGAGGTACGAGCCGATGATATAACTGCCGATCGCCAGCATCATCGAAATGAAGAAGATTTCGTAGCTGTTGATCGGAAACTTCACTGCATCCATCTGCCACTCGATCCAGGGATTGAAAGGATCGCTGACGGCTCGCAGGAAGTTGTCCAGCGACTCGACCCAGCCCTTGTCCGCCAGGAACGGATAGATGTGCAGCGCCCAGTTGCGCTGGAAAATCAGTCCGAGCAGCGACGTGCCGCTGCCGAAGATCAGGGCGCACCACGCACCGGTCAGGTTGCCGAAACGGGTGTACAGACCGAACACCATGATCGGACCGGCTCCGCCCAGCCAGAAGGCGCACATGATCGTCGTGAACATGTTGATATAATCCATCTGAGAGAAGAACAGGGCTACGACCAGGAAGAAGAGCGATACCCCCACCGTGCACCAGCGCAGCAGGATCATGTGCGTTTTGGGGTCAAGCGGTTTTTTGAGAAAAGGCAGGACCATATCCTGAATGATGCATCCGGCGGCGTTGAAGATTCGGCTGTCGTCGGTGGAAACCAGCAGCATCACCATCAGTACGCAGAACAGCCCCATCACGCCGACCGGAAGGATTTTTCCCATCATCGTCGGCATCATCATCTGGTTGTAGAGCGAACGGAATTTCTGGAAGGAGTGGCGTCCCTCGGGCGTGTCGCCTAATTCATTGCGCACGATATTAAGATACCGGGTATCGAGGTTGTCGTTCTGCGACAGCAGGATGTTGCTGTCGTGGGTGTCGTGCGCCTTGTCCGGGATCGCCCGCACCGTTTCGATGACCTTGGAACGGACTTCCGGATCCGTGATCGCCTCGCCGGCGACCCGCTCGGACAGGATCTTGCGCATTTCGTTATTGGTCACGCCGAACCGGTCTTTGTTGAACGCGAATTCCGGGCTGTTCATAAAGACCACGGTGATGATGCCGATCAGGATCATCATGATCATGGAGAATCCATTGCGGAAACTGCCGAGAATACCCGCCATTTTCTGTTCATGCGGGGTTCGGCCGGAGTTGCTCGTATCGTTGCCGATCCAGCTTGCGCGGTTGATGACGGATGAAATCAGATTGACGATCAGGGCAAATAAATTGAAATCGCGGAGCTTGGCGATGTCATAGGGATTGAGGAAGCTTTCGCCGTCGACACGGTCGAGAAGAATCGGCGCAAGATCCACGTCCCAGGAGAATTTCAGGATCACGAAGCCGATGATGACAACGAAGATCGGGTAGCTCATCAACCCCTGGATCGAGTCGGTCACCAGCAGGGAGACGCGGCCGCCCGGCCAGATCACGAGTGTCGCCAGCGTCAGGCACATTACCACGATAATGGCGTAACACGGCAGGTTGATTCCGCAGATCATCACCTCATGCGGCAGGCCGAGGAAGTAGATGAAGAAGTTGGTTGCGATGGCGGGCCCGATCGCGTTGGTCACCATCTCCGCCGTCGTGCTGACGAAAGCGGTGATGAAGCGGAAACTCCTGCTGCCGTAACGCAATTCGATGAACTGCCCTTTGGAAAGACACTTGGTTTCGCGCCAGCGGTAGGTGCAGAAACCGGTCAGCGCCAGTACGATACCGATCGGCGCGGTAATATTTGCCCAGAATGCCACGCCGAATCCGGTCTGGTAATATTGTTCCGCATTGGCAACGAGGGTAATGACGGAAAGTCCGGCCATCAGGTCGCCTACCGAGATCACATAACGGCCGGCTACGCGGCCGGCCGCCAGATAATCCACCACTCCTTTGACGTATCGTTTGGAGAAGAAAGCGATCCAAACGACAAATGCAATCGGCAGGATAACGATCAGCCAATCAATCCACGACATAATTTTATGTCCCCCCAATTCTTTCTTGGTTTACTGTTTATTGTATTTCGTAAAATAAAAAAACGGAATAATATACCATGAGATTTCCAAAAGTAAAGACCAAATTGGTCCGGTAGGCTTAAATAAATGCCATAAATTTCCCGAAGGACCTATAAAACTATTGATAATACATGATAGTTGATTATATAAAATCTCTTTGGAAAGTTTTTTTCTTATCTTCGAATCTTCTCGCATGGCATTGATCGGTGACGAATATCGGAGTAATGGATTGCAATTTTGCTTCGATGCGTTCGATGGCTGCCTATGTCAACGTGATCCGGCAGTTTTCAGGCGCCGGCTGTGCCGCTGATCTTCCTGCGCGGAGAGGCAGATCGCGGCAAAGTTGAAAATTTTGCCCTGAGCGGTCCCGGATGAACCTGGCTGTAAACGGAGTTTTCCCGACCTGCATACGGTGTGCTTTCATCATTCCAGCAGGCACGGGAGGTTCTTTCCGTCAGAGCGGGTTTCGCGTATGGCGGTGTGCGGTTCCGGATAGCGGGGTCAGCGGACGGCGGTGAGCCGGTATGCCCTGCCGGGTACGTCGGACGCGAGAATCAGCAGAAGCCGTTCAAGTCCGTGTGCGGGCGTTCCGTCCGGCGGAATCGGCTCCTCCGGGAAATCGTCGAAGGAGAGCGGCAGCTCCAGAAGCCGTTTCAGGGCCTCCGAGCGCGCCCAGAACATGCTGCCGTGCGGAAAATCGACAACCGGAAATTGCCGGATATCCAGATCCGTGTACCGGTTGAGCAGCCGTTCCGCTTCATCGTAATTGCAGCTCCAGCCGGTCGCCGGGTCCGGCGTCACATCGGCGGGCGGCGCGGGATAAACGAACTTGCCGTCCCGGGAGAGCAGCTCCCGGATGCCTGCAACCCGTTCGGGGCTCCCGAGCAGAGAATCAAGGGTGCTGCCGAGCCAGCCGGAGAGGCGCCGGTCGTGCGGACTCTTCTTGCTGTGGATATGGCAGATGAAATCGTATTCCAGCAGCCTTCGCCCGAACCGGACGATGAACGGGGCCAGGTCCCGGCCGCGGTTCGGAACCGTCTCCACCGCTGTCGGAAGGCCCGGAAACGCGGCGGCCAGCCGGGCCGCCGTCGTTTTCCGGACGGAGTCGGAACTGACCGACACGAACAGGTCGAAGCTTCCGGGAATATTCCTCAGCCTGCCGATGAAGCCGTCGAGCATCTCCGGGTAGAACAAATGCAGATGCACCGCCGTGCGCCGGGCGGCCGTTTCCCGGTCCGGAACCGTATGCAGCTCCGTGACTCCGAGGCGCGCAAACGACTCGCGCCGCACCTCGCTGAGTTGTGCGGGCGGCAGCGCGATCCGGCCGAAGCCGGAGGCGTTTCCGCCGCTGCGGATGCAGTGCCAGAGCGGATTGATCGTTGTCTGCACGATCTCCGGATGGGCGGCGAGGTAGCGGGCGGTATCGAAGAATATGCAGGGATTGCGCAGTTCCGCCGCGCCGCGCCGGACATAATGGGTAATCGGGTGGGTCGCCAGGCGGCCGAATTTGGAAATGACCGGGAGACGCTTTTGGCCGAGCCGGTACAGACGGCTGCGCCTGACCGGAAGGAACGCATCCGGGTTTTCATTCCAATACCAGAGCGGACAGAAAAGCTCGCGCTTTCTCAGGGCGCGGATGACGTAAAAATCGTACAGCAGCCGGGCGGCTTTCCCTCCGCCGCCCGCAAGAATCCATGATTCCAGATTGCGTGTTTTCGAAGACGTCACTTGATCTTTCCGCATTGCTCCTGGGAAATCATGTGTTTTTCAAGTACCAGTTCCCGGGCATTCCGGGCGATCTGTTCCCGCTTTCCGCGGTCGCGGATCAGGTCCGCCAGGGCTGCATACCACGCTTCCGGATCGTCGCCGTCGACAACGACAGCCGTGACGCCGTTCTCGACGAGCTTGCCGTAAACGACTTTGCTGCACACCGTCGGCAGACCGCAGATGCTGTTTTCAAGGAACTTCAGGGGACTCTTGAAAGCGTTCATCGGCTTCTGCGAAGAGAGGGGAGCCACTGCGATATTCATCCATTCCGACACGCTGCGCAGCCAGGAGATGAATGCGTAATATTCCGAATTCGGAACCGGCAGTGTAATCCACTCTTCACAGCCTGTTTTCTGGCGTGTTCCGCCGATCATGAAGAACTGAACCGGAAATTCCTTCTTCAGGCGGGCCACGACCGGATTGATCAGCGCCAGGTCATCATCGTGCGTCCGCGAACCGAAATAGATCACATTGACTTCACGGCGTTTATTCTGGATAATCTCCAGCGTTTCGATATCCAGAGGGGCTTTGATCCCATCGATCCACGCCTGCCGGTTCAGCGCATTCGGCTTGACTGAAATATTCGAGGCATAAGGCGCGATCGCCTCCGCCAGCTCCGGTACCGAAACAACGACTCCCGCCGCATGCCGCATCAGCCGTTTCAGGACAGGCAAATACAGCACATGTTCCTGCGTCAGCAGCGGATTATCGTCAAGTTCAATATAAAACGGCAGCTTCAGAAGGGCGCATTTCAGCAGAAAAGACGATACCAGTTCCTCAGGAATCGCGTCGCGGCAGATGACCAGCGCATCATACCGGTCGAAGGCGGTTCGATCCAATGCCAGTGCATTGAGCACATCGACTCTGGCTCCCGTTTCCTCGTATGCTTTGCGCCAGTCGAGCAGACGGACACAGCTGCTGGCAAAGAAACCGTTGCGGGAAGGACGTGGAATCAGCCCGAGACGCGGCGCGGTTTCAAGCAGTTCGCCGAACGTTTTTCCCGGTACCGGTTTCCCCGCATGATCGGGCTGAAGCAGCCCGGAATAGATGTCCATGTACATGGAAGCCATCCGTTCGATGGTATTGTTCCTGCCGAAGCCGGACTGCCATTCGGCAATCGCCTCAAGCCGTTGCAGATAGCCCGGCTTGTCGGCTTTGATGTCCAAAAGCTGCCGATACAGAATCTGGGGATCACGGTCAAGCAGCCAGCCTCCGCGGCATTCCCGCTGCAGTCGTCGGCCGACCGCTCCAAGGTCGAATGCCGCCACGGGAAGGCCTGCGCTCCAGCTCTCCGTCAGCGTGTGGCACCAGGTTTCCGGCCAGATTGAAAAAATAACGGAAATGACCGGATTGATACGGGCGACACGTGCGGCAAACTGATCCCGCTCGTATCCGCCGTGGATGATGATTGATTTTGCAAATCGTTTGGACCGGAGTTCATTGACGGCTTCGCCGAGAATATGGAACTCCAGGCGATTTTCCACATCAAGCTCCTTCAGCCGCAGGATGATGGCCGCACCTTTCTCCCGGGAGATGTTGCCGGGGACGAGGATACGGAGGCGCTCGCCGCTTTCCGGGAAACGGTCTTCCGGCTGAAGGAATTTTGTGAAGTTCCGGCCGTGCGGAATCACATGAAAATCTTCCGGCCGCCGGCTGATTTCGGAAAAGTTCTCGAGCAGCAGATCGCGGGCGAAGGACTCTGTCGTTACGAAGCGGTCGCAATATGGGAACACCGCCGTGTTGAACGTGTTTTTCCAGCGTTTCGAAAATGCCTCGTTCAATTCGGGCAGGAAAGCCGCAGGCAGCTTGCCCAGACCGATGTTTGCCCGGTTGTTGGTGATTCCGTGCGGCCAGAAGGTTCCATCCCGGTCCACCAGCTTCACGCTGGGGCAAATGGTGTAAAAATCATGGAAGGAAAACACCACCGGGATGGCGAGGCGCTTCGCCAGCGGAAACAGCCCGATGCTGTTGAAGCCGATGTGACGGACGTGAATCAGCTCAATTTTGTATTCGAGCAGGATCGATTCGGCAATCCGGTCGTATTCGCCGGAGCGCAGCGAAAAGAAATTCACCGGGTTTTCCAGGCGGTACTCCTCCAGCAGCTTTTCCGAGCGCCGGCAGTCGAACAACTGCAGAGTGCGATCCTGGCAGAACAGGAGAAACGGTTCGTAGTGCTCCCGGATCGCCGACATCAGATCGCGGTTGGTCTGCGGCGTTCCGCCGGTACGGACACAGATGACGTAGAGCACCCGCGGCTTTGCCGTACGCCGGGCGTACATCCACTGTTCCAGCTTTGCCGCCTGCTCGCGGATCGGCTGGAATGCGCTTTCCAGCAGAGAACGGTTCAGCTGCGGAAGTTCCGGATAGCGGGAGTGAAGAATTTCCCGGGCTTTCTGGACCCGTTCTTCTTTTTGTGGACCGAACGACTGGGCGTTGACGTGATAGACCAGAACGGCATCGGCGATGGAATGCGTCCAGCCGCGATAAAATGCCCGCATGCAGAAATCGTTCTCTTCACCGTAGCCGAGTCCGAACGTCTCGGCGTCGAACATTCCGACGTCGTCCAGAAGCGCACGTTTGATATACATGCAGAAACCGTGTCCATTATGGATTTCCGGGCCCCAGTTCCGCGCATGCTGGAAATACATCCGGGAAATCTGAGGCAGAGTCTGATGCGGCGGAAGCGGATTTTCTCCTTTGATCGGGACGGAAAAAGCGTTCGAATTATTTGAAACCGCCGACACGGTTCCGATGGCATCAGAACGATAAGCCGCCAATTTCAGCAGCGTGCTCCAGCGGTGGGAAACAACCGTGTCGCTGTTGAGGATAATGACATCGCAGCCAGCGGCAAGTTCAAAACCGCGGTTGACGGTTCGGACAAAACCGAGATTGGTTTCATTCCGACAGGTTTCGAGCCGGGGCGCAAACCGTTCCTTCAGTTGTCCGAACAGCTCCCCGATACGCGGATCCGGGCTGCAGTCATCAATCAGGAGAAGCCTCACCTCTTTCGGAGTGTATTCCAGAAGAGAAGTCACGCAGTCCAGCAGAACGGAAAAACCGTTGTATACCGGAACGACCACGGCGATTTTCGGCTCTGCGGCAACTGCGGCCGAATGTGTGTAATTCACTCCGGAGGGATGTTTCTCCTCCGGAATCGGCAGGCATACCGGCAGCTCGCTTTTCTTCTTCCGCATCAGGGGCTGCCGGGATTCGTACCGGCCGCGGGTAATGAAATGAAGCAGCGGATTCTGCCCGGAATCGCGGACATCATCATTATTCCGCAAATAGAATAAAACATCGAAATCCGGTGAAGGATTGCGTCCTTCCAGCCAGCCGTTCCGGCAGAAATGCACGATGGGCGAAAACAGGAACCTGCCTCTCAGATCCCTGTTGTTCTGCAGATAGAAAATCTCGTCGAACATTCCGCTGCGGCGGATGGTCTGAATTTCGCGCAGCAGGTGCAGCCCCCGGCGCGGGTGAAGGAGACCGCATTTTCCCACCGACAGCAACAGCCCGCCGAATCGCCCCAGACGGACAAAGAAGCTTTTTTCTCTGATTTGAAGCTGAAGATATTCTTGATGTTTTTGCAGAAAACGGAGCTTTTGTTCCATTTCTGCCGTATTCTGCCGCAAAGAGGCTGCATTCCGCACCAGCATTTCCCGCACAGCGGAAAACTGTTCCGATACGAATTGCTCCGTCAAGATACTTTCATCCGTTTTGTTCATAATGCTATCTGTTTTTTCTGTCGATTTCGGAATTTGCGCCAGACAATCCGCAGCTTTCTCGGGAAATATGTAATGCACTGGCCGGCCCGATAACTACGGGAGTTCCGGATTTGCATCAACTGCTCCGTCAAAAGCCGCAGCTCCACGCATTTGTCGTCAATGATCCGCCGATTCTGCGCCAGCCATCCGTCCCGTTTGGCAATTGCCGCCTGATGCCGCAGCAAAGCTTCATCCCGTTTCGCGATTACGGCCTTATGCTTCACGAGGGCGGCGTCCCGTTTATCAATTGCCGCCCTGTGCTTTTCCAGTGAAATGGATAATTCCTCAATACGTCGTTTCTGTTTTTCCAGTGCCTCATCGCGCCATATGACGGCTGTGCGGCATTTTTCGATCTCCATTTTTCCTGCCGCAATCTCGGCGTTCCGTTTGTCTATCACACTGTTGCGTTCTTCCAGCAAGCGGTGCATGCATTCCGTTTTTTGAACCAGCGCTTCTCGTTCGAGCTTCAGCTTCTCAAGCGATGCATCGCGGCGTGAGACGGTATCGCGGAGTGCCGCCAGCAGCTCCTTCTGCTGCCGGTATTCCGTTTCGCGCCGGTCGATCACACTCTTTTGTTCCGCCAGCAACTGCTGCAGGTGTTCCGTTTTGCGGACTGTCGTTTCACGTTCGAGCTTCAGCTTCTCAAGCGATGCATCGCGGCGTGAGACGGTATCGCGGAGTGCCGCCAGCAGCTCCTTCTGCTGCCGGTATTCCGTTTCGCGCCGGTCGATCACACTCTTTTGTTCCGCCAGCAGCTGCTGCAGGTGTTCCGTTTTGCGGACTGTCGTTTCACGTTCGAGTTTCAGTTTTTCAAGCGATGCATCGCGGCGTGCGACGGTATCGCGGAGTGCCGCCAGCAGCTCCTTCTGCCGTACGCATTCGGCACGCCATTTCTCCAGTGCCTGCTTCGTTTCGTTGAACTGAAGTAATGCCTGATCGCGGCGGACAATCGTTTCCCGATGTTTTTTCAGCGCAGCCTGCAGCTCGCGTATCGTCTCCGCGCTTTTTTCACATTCTGCCTGGAGTTTTCCGGAAAACTCTTTCTGGACATCATACCGGAGCGTCTGCATCTGCGCCTGGAATTCCTGCGTTGGTCTCCCCAGGATTCCGGCCAGGAAGCGGGAAAGTTCCTCGTTCGAATTTTCCCGGATGCAAAGAAGGCTGTCCCGGTTCGGCGCGATCGTGGAATATTCAATATCCATGAATCGGTTTACAATTTCGCTTCTGCGGTCGCTCAGCACGGTTGAAGCGGGGTTCAGATTTCCGACGAAACAGAGGCCCGAAGGACCGATGTTGAGATTGTATATCTTTAGATCCGGGCGGAACTCTTTCAGGCAGAGGACGAATTTATAAACATCGCCCGTCCAGAATCGTGTCTGCCGTTCGCGTTTTACCGATAATGCGTCTGCCGGAACCGTATCGTGGATCAGGACGATCGTGTGCGGCCCGGCCCAGCGCTCAACATGGATGAAATCATCCAGGACGGATTCAAACAGATGCATTCCGTCGATGAATGCAAGATCGATCACTCCATTGCCCAAAACATCTTCTTTTTTTCTGGCGGCAAAAAAATCATCGCTTTTTTCAGGAAAAACGGTTGTATTTGCCGTCAGCTCATGTCGGATTTCAGGTTCCGGATCGATGCCGATCGTTTGCGTTTCCGGTTCTGCCAGGCAGAGGGATTCGCCGTATTGCACGCCGATTTCGAGATAATGAGCCGGTCGAAGCAGCAGATGAAGCTCCCGCAGCAGATAGTAATATTCCGGAATCGCCCGCATGGTTTACTTTTCCTCCATTCGTCCCAGTCTGGTCATTTTTATCTCATGCATGGGAATTCCGGCCAGACCGACCGCAACGGAAGAGGCATGAGATTCGAATAGAAGCGCCTCATACATCCACTCATGCTGAACATTTTCCTTCTGTGTTCCCTCGGCGGCGGAAAGCAGGACGGAATAGTGTCCTTTCGGCAACAGCGGCATGACAAATGTGAAATCCGCGGAAAACATTTCACCGGCCCTGATTGTCAGCGGATTATCCAGATAAGTGAGGCAGGTGTTGTCGCCGAACAATTTCTGGCCGAGCTTGTCGTTGACATAAAAACCGACAATCGGGGAGTGAATATCCTGCTTCGCCAGGCATTCTACGTGCAATTTCACGATTTCCCCGCCGACAATCCAATTTACCGGCTTATTCTTTTCGTCGGTGAAACAGACGTTTTTGATTTTGATCCCTCCGGCACCGAAGCTTCTGGAGTCCTCCTTGAAGGTGAATACCTCCAAATCATTGCGCAGATTCGTCCGGTTCAGGAAATCGGTTCTCATATCCCGCCATTTGGCCGGACCGCCCGGAACCGGCTTTGCCGCCGGCGCTTTCCGGGTCCCGTCGATTTTCTGATTTTCCGCATACAGCTCTTTCAGGTAAAGGTCCGCCACTTGCTTGGGTTCCCCGCTCGTGACCATTCGCCCCTTTTTCAGGTAGATGGCATGGGAGCACAGGCTTTTCACGGAAGAGATATTGTGGCTGACGAACAGTACAGTGTGGTCTTCCATGAATTTACGGAGATAGCGCATGCATTTTTGCTGAAAAGCCGTATCTCCGACCGACAGGGCTTCGTCGATAATGAGAATATCCGGGGCGGTCACGATCTGCACTGCGAACGCCAGGCGCATCCTCATGCCGCTGGAATAAGTTTTTACCGGCTGGTCGATAAAGTCGCCGATGTCGGCAAAGTCGATGATTTCGTCATACTTCGCCAGTATTTCCCGGCGTTTCAGGCCGAGAATCGTTCCATTGAGGAATACGTTTTCCCGGCCGGTGAATTCCGGATTGAATCCGCTGCCCAATTCCAGAAGCGCGCCGATTCTTCCCCGGCGTTCGACTTCGCCGGTCGTGGGCTGAAGTGTGCCTGCGATGATCTGGAGCAGTGTGCTTTTGCCCGCCCCGTTCCGTCCGAGAATGCCGATGCACTCTCCGCGGCCGACCTCGAATGAGATGTCGCGCAGCGCCCAGAATTCCCGGAAAAAATTCCGGTGTCCCATGCAGAGCGTCTGATAGAGACGGTGGACCGGTTTCTGGTAGATCTCGTAACACTTCGATATGTGAGAAACCCGTAATACGGCTCCTTCAGATGACATCGGCAAACCCCTTTTTGGTTTTGATAAACCAGACCAGCCCCAGGTGGGCACACAGAGCGCAGGCTGCGATCGTGGTCAGCATAATCGTCCAGTTTGGCGTCATGCCATACCAGAATACCTTGCGGGTTTCTTCAATAATATATGCCAGCGGATTGAAGCGGATGATGAAACGGAAGCCCGGCGGAACGGCATTGATCGGATAAAAAATCGGCGTAATGAAAAAAAGAACGCGGATGATTACAGCCACGCATTGCTGGATATCTCTGATATATACTCCGATTGACGCCATGAACAATCCTACTCCCAGCGACAGAAGTACAACTGCCAGAATGGGCAGCGGCAAAAGCAGCATTGTCCAGTAAACCGTCCCTTTTGCCAGCACGACGGCGATAAACAGCAGGACGAACCAGGCCAAGCCGAGCACAAGGCTGGAAAACACGCGGGCTATCGGCAGAATTTCCAGCGGAAAAACGACTTTTTTCACATAATTCTGTTGTTTGGTGATCTCTCCGCAGCATGTACCGAGACTTTCACTGAAAATATTGAATGTGGCCAGGCCGCAGAGCATGATGATGGCGTAAGCGCTGCGCGAATTTTCTTCTCCGCCCCAGCGGGATTGGAAAATCACGGTGAAGACAAACGTATACACGGCAAGCATCAGCAGCGGCAGAATGAAACTCCAGAGGATTCCGAAAAGAGATCCGCGGTATTTGGCGTGAATGTTGCGCCGGACCAGTTGCTCAAGCAGATCCCGGTTTTTCCAGATGATCCGGATACCCAGTGCAGGATCGAATAAAGGTTTTATTTTGCTCCAGAAAGATCTGTTCATTGCCATATTGTTCCGGCTTCGGCACATGTGGACCGAAGCCGCTGTTTCCTGTGATTACCGAATAAAAACAGCTCGCAAGCCGGCAGGAAACCGCAATATCCAATTCAATATCCAGAAGTCCCGCTATTCTTTTTACTATACACTCTCCGCTTTCCATTTTCAATATGCAGCCGCCAATTAAAATCCCGTATTTGAAAAAAATGCCGCTTCCTGTCGAACCGGTCTTGCCGGAATGGTCTTGCCGTGCTATTTTAACTGTTTGAAAAAACACATTCAGCCGAATGGCGCGAAGGCGTGTTCCGGAGTTTCATGAAAACCGGCTGCGGCCGTTGTCCGGCTGAAATCATCAGGGATTGAAAGCAATGAATGTCATCGACATTGCGGTTGCCGTCCGGCCGGCGGCGCCCGGCGGCGCAGGCCGTTTTTTCGGGCCGCGGAACAGGGCGAAGTCCGCTGGGACGGGCCTCGGCGCCGGTCTCGGGCATAGGCAGGCGAATCCCGTGCGCGGCGCCTTCCGTGAATTTTCGGCCGAAAAAATCCGGGAATCCGCATGACGATCGATATTCTTCTGGCAACCTTCAATTCGGAGCGGTTTCTGGCGGATCAGCTGGATTCCATTCTGGCGCAGGAGGATCGCGACTGGCGGCTCCTGATCCGGGACGGAGGCTCCTCGGACGGGACCGTTCCGATTCTGGAGGAGTACCGCCGGCGGAATCCGGACCGGATTTTCCTGCTGCCGGGCGGACGGGCTTCGGCCAAAGAGAATTTCGCGGCGCTTATGGCGGCTGCCGATGCGGAGCTGATCATGTTCTGCGACCACGACGACCGGTGGCTGCCGGTCAAGGTGGGGCACAGCCGCGCCGCATTCGAAAAACGGGCGGCGAAGCTGCCGGCCGGAACTCCGCTGCTCCTGTTCACCGATCTGCTGGTCGCCGATGAGACGCTGGAAAACGTTTCCGGGTCGTTTTTCCGGCACGAGCACATTGATCCCCTGCGCCTGGAGCTGCGGGAGCTTCTGCTGCAGAATGCCGCGTCCGGCTGCACGATGCTGTTCAACCGTCCGCTGCGGGAGCTGGCGCAGCCGGTTCCGCCGGAGGCGTTCATGCACGATCACTGGCTGATGCTGACGGCCGCCTGTTTCGGGGAGATCGAACCGCTGTCGGAGCCGACGCTGCTTTACCGCCAGCACGGCGGCAATGTATTCGGCGCTTCCGGGTACGGGGCTGCCTATTTCTGCCGCAAGCTGTCGCTGGGCGTGAGGGAGATCAGGGAGCGCCTGTTCCGGCAGTGCCGCCAGGCGGGGGCGTTCCGGGACCGCTTTCACGACCGGCTCGCGCCGGAAACGCTGGCGCTGCTGGAGGACTTCGCCCGGCTTCCCGAGGCGGGATTTCTGGAGCGCCGCCGGATTCTCTGCCGGCACCGGATCTTCAAGAGCGGCTGCCTGCGCAATTTCGGCATGTTCCTGATCGTCTGACGGATCGGCAGCCGTGCCGCTCCCGCCGGGCCGGAACCGATTTTCTCCCTGAAAAAAAACAGGTCGGAGCTTGAGAAAAGCGCTTCGAGAGAGTATAATATCTGCATGTGATTATGCTTTCAGGAAAAGGAGTTTTTCAA
Source organism: Victivallis lenta (assembly GCF_009695545.1). NCBI lineage: Bacteria > Pseudomonadati > Lentisphaerota > Lentisphaeria > Victivallales > Victivallaceae > Victivallis > Victivallis lenta. The sequence continues at coordinate 113,918 of NZ_VUNS01000006.1, forward strand.
TGCCCTCGGATTTCGTACACCTGCACCTCCACACCCATTACAGTCTGCTCGACGGCGCCTGCACCGTCAAGGGGCTGGTCCAGCTCGCCAAGGAAAACGACATGACGGCCATGGCCATCACCGACCACGGCTATATGGGCGGCGTCGAGGAGTTTCATCAGGTCCTCTCCGGCGCGGGAATCAACCCGATCGTCGGCGTCGAAGCGTATGTCGCCCCCGGCGACCGGCGCGATTTCGATTCGAACAAGCCGTTCAACCGCGGCGGCTTTCACCTGATTCTGCTCAGCGAGAACGAGCAGGGCTACCGGAACCTCTGCAAGATGATGTCCGCCGCCAACAAGGACGGCTTCCATTACAAGCCGAGGATCGACAAGGAGCTGCTCAGGCAGTACCACGAGGGGCTGATCTGCTCGAGCGCCTGCATCGGCAGCGAAATTTCGCAGTATTATCTGCAGGGCGACGAAAAGCGGGCCGAACAGGCGCTGCACGAATATCTCGACATCTTCGGCCCCGACAACTTCTTCATCGAGCTGATGGATCACTATATGGACGAGGAACGGCGCTGCAACCGGTTCCTGATCGATCTCGCCCGCCGCAACAATCTCCGGATGATCGCGACCAACGACGTCCACTATATGCGCAAGGAGGACGCTGAGGCGCATGAAATCATGCTCTGCATCCAGACCGGAGCGCGCCTGGCCGAGAAGCATTTCAAATTTTCGGGTCCCGACTACTACTTCAAGACCGAGCAGGAGATGAAGGAGCTGTTCCGGGAAGTTCCCGAGGCGGTCACGAACACCCGGCTCGTCGCCGAGCGCTGCAGCATGAAGTTCCACTATGTTCCGGAGGTCAACCACTATCCGAAGTTCTACATGCCGGACGGCCGCCTGGCGGACCGCAACGACCTGCGCGAGGTCTGTTTCGACAATATGGAGTACCGTTACGGTTTCGACCCGCGCAAGCTCGACAAGCTGACCGACGAGCAGCAGCAGATCATCGACCGCATGGATTACGAGCTCGGCGTCATCGAAAAGACCGGGTTCATCAGCTATTTCTTCGTGGTGTCGGACTTCATCCGCCATGCGAAGGACGAGGACATTCCGGTCGGTCCGGGGCGCGGCTCCGGCGCGGGTTCGCTCGTCGCCTACCTGACGCGGATCACCGACATCGATCCGCTCCGGTTCAACCTCTTCTTCGAACGTTTCCTGAACCCCGAGCGCGTGAGTCCGCCGGACTTCGACATCGACTTCTGTGAAAAACGGCGCGGCGAAGTCATCGACTACGTGCGCGGCCGCTACGGTTTCGACAGCGTCGCCCAGATCTGCACCTACGGTCTGCTGAAGCCGAAGGCGGTTGTGAAGGATGTCGCCCGCGTGCTCGGCCATGATTTCGATTTCGGCAACCGGCTGACCAAGCTGATTCCGGAGGACCCGAAGATGACGCTCGACAAGGCGGTCGAGCAGTCGAAAGAGCTCGCCGCGCTGATCGAGAGCGATCCCGACGTCGCGCGGGTGTTCAAGTTCGCGAAGGTCCTCGAGGGGCTGAACCGGCAGACCGGCATCCACGCCGCGGGCGTCATCATCGGCGACCAGCGGCTCGACAACCTCGTTCCGCTGGCCCGCAGCGCCTCCGACAGCATGGTCGTGCCGTTCCCGGCCCACCCGTGCGAGGAGCAGGGGCTGCTGAAGATGGACTTCCTCGGGCTGCGGACGCTGACCATCATCAAAAACGCGCTGAACATGATCAAGAAGAATCACGGCATCGACATCGACATGATGAAGATTCCGCTCGACGACCCGAAGACCTTCGAGATGCTCCAGCGCGGCGACACGGTGGCGGTGTTCCAGCTGGAATCCGGCGGCATGCAGAATCTCTGCCGCTCGTTCGGCGTGGAGACGCTCGAACATATCATCGCGCTTCTGGCCATCTACCGCCCGGGCCCGATGCAGTTCATCCCGGACTTCATCGCCCGCAAGAAGGGCGAGGCGCAGATCATTTACGACCACCCGCTGATGGAGGACTGCCTGAAGGAGACTTACGGCATCATGCTCTATCAGGAACAGATCATGCAGGTCGTGCAGGTGCTGGCCGGCTTTACGCTCGGCGGCGCGGACATCCTGCGACGGGCCATCGGCAAGAAGAAGGTCGATGTGCTGGCCAAGCAGAAGGAGAAGTTCTTCAAGGGATGCAAGGAGACGAACAACATCGACGAGGCGCTCGCCGACCAGATCTGGGAGAAGATCAAGTTGTTCGCCGGTTACGGCTTCAACAAATCGCACTCGGCGGCTTACGGCTTCGTCTGCTACCAGACCGCCTACCTGAAGGCGAATTATCCGGTCGAATTCATGGCGGCGGTGCTGACGAGCGAGCTCGAGTCGGCCGACCAGATCGCATTCCTGATCAACGCCTGCAAGGAGATGGGGATCAAGGTGCTGCCTCCGGACGTGAATTCGTCGGACATCAGCTTTTCGGTCGACTCGGGCTGCATCCGTTTCGGGCTCGGCGCGATCAAGGGGGTCGGCGAGGTCGCGGCATCGAAGATCATCGAGAGCCGCCGGAACGACGGCCGGTTCGAAAGTTTCCTCGATTTCTGCGAGCGGTGCGGAACCGACGTGAATTCGCGCATGCTCGAACACCTGACCCGGGCCGGGGCGCTCGACACGCTCGGGCTGCGGCGGAGCCAGATCCTCGCGATCGCCGAGCCGATGATGACCTTCGCGGCCGGGCGCGCGAAGGACAAGGCGGCCGGGCAGGGGTCGCTGTTCGACCTGCTCGGGGAAGAGGATGCGAGCGAGGCGTGTTCGGTGCCGATCCCGGATATCCCGGAGTTCGATCAGGAAGAGATTCTCAAGAGCGAGAAGGAGCTGCTCGGTTTCTACGTGACCGGTCACCCGCTCGACCCGTATGCGGAGCTGGTCAAGACCTATTCAAGCTGCCCGATCCGCCGGATCGACGAGCTCTCCGACAATTCGCAGATCCGCATCGCCGGCATGGTCGGCAGCTTCACGAGCAAATTCAGCAAGAAGAGCGGCAAGCCGTTCGGAATCATGCTGCTTGAGGATCTCGATTCGTCGGTCGAGTGCATGCTTTACGAGCGGGCGCTGAGTGATCTCGCCCAGCAGGAGATCGAGCTGGTTCCGGGCATGGCGATTCTGGCCAACGTGACCGTGAGCAAGCGCGACGAAGCCGAAAAACCGCGCGTCATCGTGGACAGGATCGTGCCGCTGGCCGATGCTCCGGCCGAGCTGACCGAGGAGCTGCACATCCATCTTTATGCCGACAAGCTCGGACCGGACGCTCTGAAGCGGGTTTCCGAGGCGTGTTTCCGGATTCCGGGCCGCGCGATGGTCGTGCTCTGCCTGGTCGGGCTGGACGACTCGGTGACCTTTATTGAGGCGCGGAAGAGCAAGATCACCGTGACCCGCGAGCTGCTGAACGAGCTTGACGCGATCCTGACCCCGGGCCACTGGCGGCTCAAGGCGACTCCGTATGCGCCGCCGCCGCGCCGCTCCTGGAACCGCGATAAAGAGAAGGAGAAGGAGCCCGCCGCCGCTTCGAATTGATCAAGGGCGCAGAAAACGGTTCCGCGGGCTGCGGCAGTCTGCGGAACCGTTTTGTCTGTTACGCCGGTTCTCCGCCTCCGCCTCCGCCGTCGTCGCCGTCGCCGCCCGGATTGTACGGCCCGGAGTCTCCCTCTGTTCCGAAGGCGATGCCGCTGCCGATGTAGGATTCGAGCTCCGGGGGTTCATACGAAAATCGGTCGTCCATGATGAGTTGTCTCCTTATGCCGGAAGAACGGCGAGGGAACCGCCGCTGCGTTTCAGTTCTTCGCTTTCGGACAGGTAAGCCGCCGCGGCCGGCGGGGCTTCGGTGTCCGCCGGCTGCCAGTGCAGCGAGAGCTGCCCGTTGTCGATGCCGAGTTTCCATTCGCGGTCCCGGAACGCGGTCCAGCTCGCCGCCCCGGCGAACAGGGTGTCGGACTCGGCGCTGTAACGGAGGGTGAAGCCGCCGTCGTCCGCGAAATTCAGCAGTTCCGGCGTCGCGTCCACGAGGAGGAGGCTGCCGCTGCCGGTGAACAGGGCGCCGTCTCCGAGGTCGATGATGCGGGCGGCCGAGGCTCCCGTGAAGTTCCAGCTGCCCGACAGCCGGGAGACCATGGCGGTCGACAGCTCCGAGGAATTCCGGCCGGAGAGGTTGAAGGTGTAGCTGTTGACCGCCGCATCCGCTTCCCGCTTGGTCAGCGTTACCGACGTGCCGCCGCTGAACTCGATCGCGTCGAAGTTCCGGACGGCGGCGTTGAAGTCGCCGGTGTAGTCCGTAAAGGCGAGCGTGCTGATTCCCGCGACGACGGCGGAGGCGTTTCCGCCGCTGCTGCGGCCGGTGCCGTAGAGATTGCCGTCGAAGGTCAGGTTCGCGCCGCTGCCGGTGAAGGTGACGCGGGCGCCGCCGGAGACGTCGGCGTTTGCGCCGTCGAGCGCGTATCCCCCCGCATAGACGGCGTCGAGGAAGGTCGTCCGGTCCTGCGACGTGTCGACCGTGATCGAAACGTCGCCGAGCACCTGCGCCGTGCTGCCGGATGAATTCGCGAAGCCGCCCCCGTGCAGCCGTTTGCGGAAAATCCCGCCGGAGATGGAGATGTTTGCGCCGCCGGCGTTGGCCGTGCCGCCTTTTTCGGCGCGGCCGCCGCCGAGGACATAGTTGAGGTCCGAGCCGCCGGAGATGTTGACCGAGCAGGTTCCGCCGACATAATCCTGCGCTCCCGCGCCGTTGGCGAAACCGCCGCCGAACAGCCAGCCGGTCGAGCCGGCCTGATGGGTGGCGCCGCTCACATTGATCGTGATGTCGTTGGTCACCCGCGAGACGAGCGCGGCGACCGACGAGTTGTAGCTGCCGCCGTGTACGAGTCCGAACAGCGAAGCGCCGGTGAGGTTCATCGTGATGCTGCCGGTGACGGTTGATCCGGTTCCGGCGGCGGTGACGGCCGCCTGTCCGCCCTTCGTGCTGTTCAGCGCTCCGGTATAGCCGTTCAGCGTGCCGCCGTAGATGTTCGGCCGGGCGGAGAAATCGACTCCGCTGCCGATGTTCAGGACGATGTCGCCGGTCACGCTGCCGATGCCGCCGCCGTAGAGGACGCTGGTGATGCCGCCGCCGGAGAGATCCAGCGAGATATTGCCGGTCACGTCTCCCTCCGCGCCGCCGCCGAACAGCTTCCAGACGCTGCCGGAGCGCATGGCGATCCCGATGTCGCCGTTCACATTGCCGCGGAGACCGCCGCCGTACAGGTAGTTGACGTTCCCGTCGCGGAATTCGAGGTTTACCGCTCCGGTCGAGGCGTTGTCGCCGCCGCCGAAGAGATTGTAGATGCGGGTTCCGGCTTCGGCTGTCAGATTGACCGTGCCGGTCATGGCGCGGTTGTCGCCGCCGCCGAACATGGTTCCGGCCTCGTGTTTCAGGACGAGCCAGACGTTTCCGGCGAAGTCTCCGGTTCCGGGGCCGCCGTGCAGGACCTTTCCGGCATACGAGGCGTCGCAGACCACGCTGACGTTGCCGTCGGCGATAAAGCCGCCGTGGTCGGCCAGCGAACTTACGTCCGCTCCGGTGGAAAGCAGCGAAACGATGGTCGCGGAGCCCCAGTCGGCCGGGGGGACATATGCCGCCGAAACCGTCAGCACGAGTTCGTCTGCGGCATTGCGGGCGAGATCGTAATAGTTTCCGGCCGCATCGGCCAGTGTATTGTACCCGGTTCCGTTCCAGACGAAGTTTCCCGAAAGGAAGGAGGCGGCCGTGACCGTTCCGGTGAAGTCCGCCGCGTTCCCGGCGAGTTTGTAGGAGCCGAAAGCGGGCGTCGCTCCGGCGGCCAGCGTCAGGGACGCACCGGTAATCGCCGCGAGGTTGTCGATCATGACGGTGTCCGTGTCGGCGGCATAGCCGGAGACGTCGATGGAGAGGACTCCTCCGGCCGTCATGGTGACGGCGCCGAGCACCTTCATGGTTCCGCCGGTCAGGAACACCGTGTTGAGCCGGGTGCGTTCCCCCATCATGATCGTGCCGCCCGCTTCGGCGGTGAGACCGGTCGCCGTGACTGCGGACTGGACCATGATCTGGTCGAACCGGTTCTGCACCGCGGCTCCGACGGTCTGGCCGCTTTGGGCGGTCTTGACGAAACTGAGCGTCATATCCCGGTTTTTATCGCTGCAGATGCCGTAACCGTAGTCGAAGTCGATGTACAGAATCCGGTCGGTCAGCGCGACGCTCCCGCCGCCCCGGTTGATGGGCGCCTTGAGCGTCATGACCGGAATTTCCTGATTCAGAGTTCTGGCCGCCAGGCGGTAGACGCCCGCCGCCTGATTGTAGGAGGTCCGGATTTCATAACTTCCCCCGGTGATATAGCCGAGCCCCGTCAGCATCGGCTGCTGATACTGGGAATTCGGAGCGAGAGTGCGCAAATCAAAACTGATCACACCGTTCTCGGCGACGGTCGCGCCCGTTCCGGTGACGGTCATCCTGCCGGCGATCTCGGTTCGGCCGCTCAGAACCGTATTGCTGTAATAGATATTCATGATGCCGCCGGATTCGATGACGGTATCGGTTGCGGTCGTTACCGGAGAAGTGCCGGAAACGTATGAGTTGTCGAGGATCATCATGCCGCTGTTCCGGATGATTGTTCCCACGGCAGTACCGCCGGCCCTCACCGTCTGCTGGGTTCCGCGGCCGCTGAGGACAGTGCCGACGGCGGTTTGTCCCGATGAAACAAGCTGATAGGATTTCCCCCCACACAGATGCAGGTTGTAGCTGTTCGATGTCGTTTCATAGGAAAAGGCCGAACCATTGCTGGTTCCGGCGATCTGCGTGTTGAAATCGAGTCCCCATATTGCGCCGTTTTCCAGATTGACTCCGGTCATGGCTGCCCCGGAACCGGCCATGAACATGCCGCCCGAGGCGACTTCCGTTCCGTCTGCGATTCCTTGGAGATATTGATAACCGCCGGAAAGAATGCGGGTGTTGCTGACCGTGCCGCCGGAACTTATGAGCATGGTTCCGCCCGCGGCGATCTCGGTTCCGTCTGCGGTTCCGCCGGAGTAGACGTTTACGACGCCGCCTTCCGTGATCCGGTTGCCTGAGCCGTGTTCGCCATTGCCGAAATAGTGGTTCATGGTGTCTCCGCCGCTGCCGATGACCAGATCGCTGAAGCTGTCCCGCAGCGTGAAGACCAGCGTCGAATTCTGGTTTTTCAGCAGGTAAACCGATGACCCCTCGGAACCCGCATGCCGGAACACGGCGGTGTAGCCGCCCAATTGCCGTTCGTCCCAGACGAATGACTGCAGCTGCCGGGTTCCGAGATAGAGGTCGATCTGCCCGGTATAGCCGTCCGCGCCGTCCGCGATCCGGAAGGAGCCGCCCGCCGCAATCATGCTTTCGGTGACGGTGATGCGAAGCCCGCCGGAGGTCGCGGCAGTGATGTTGCCGATCGAATTGATTATCGAAGAGGCCGCCGGGCTCCTGCCTTCCAGCTGGAGGTCGATTCTGCCGCCCGACTGCACGGTGACGGCTCCGTGGGCGGCCAGAAAGCCGGCGACCCGGATTACGCCGCCGAGCTCCGCTCCGGACGCAAGCGAGAGAAGCGCATGGTTGCTGATGCTTCCGTCCCGGAGAAGCCCGCCCGACTGAATATTCAGGGAACCCTTGTTGAGCGTGGTGTTCGAAGCGATTCCGCCGTTCTCGACGACTTGCACTCCATGGTCGATGACCGTATTGACCGCGCTCCCGCCGGAGGAGACGATCTGCGTGCCGCCGGAGAGCCGGGTGTCGGATACGGCGATCCCGCTTGAGACGAACTGCGTGCCGCCGGAGAGGACTGCTCCGTTTTCCGCCGCCCCGGCGAGGATCTGGCTGCCGCCTCGCAGGATCGTCCCGGTGGCAACCGCTCCTTCGAGCAGCACCATGCTGCCGCCTTCGACGATGGTGTCGAACGCTCCGTTGCCGCTGCCGCTGATATTGCGGAGATTGAGGACTCCGTCCTGAAGAACCGTGTCGCGGAGTGCGGTCCGGCTCTCGATCAGCGCGGTGCCGCCGGAGATGGTCATCCGATGGAAATCGGTCTGCTCGACATGGAAGATGCTGACGTTGCCGCCGAGCAGTTTCGTGTCGTACAGCGTTCCGGCGCCGATGGTTCCGGTGCCGCCGGAGTGGATGGTCAGGTTATGGATTTCGGCATTGCCGGTTTCGACTCTTCCGCCCGATACGGTAACGCCGTCCGCAATGCAGCCGGTCCGGAACCAGACATAGCCGCTGTGAAGCGTCATATCTTGTACGGTGCCGAAAATCTGGCCGCTGCCGTCGTGGATGACGGCGCCTGAGATCGCTCCGCCGTATGCGGACAGAAATCCGCCGGAAACGATGGTGCCGTATGCGGTCCCGCCGGAGGCGGCGCATTGACTGCCGCCGCTCTGCACAAGAGTGCCTGAGGCCACTCCGCCGGACTGGATGTATTCAAAGCCGCGATAACCGACAACCGTGTTCGATGCGGTTCCTCCTGAGACGTTCTGAGTGGCGGTTTCGCTGTCGAAGAAGCCGCCGGAGAGTATGGTGTTCTGCGCAGTTCCGCCGATTCCCACGACGATCGTGCCGCCGGATTCGACCCGGTTGCCGTGGCCGGTCACGCCGTCCGGAATGGTCAGCGTCGCGCCGCTCAGGACGGTCTGGTTGTCGTATTCGGAGTTGTCGAGGGCGTAATCGAAGAGGGTGCCGTTCGTCTCGGCGTGGGCGTCGCCGACCAGGTGGCCGGTTTCGTGGCCGATCGCGTCGAAAAGCTCGTCATCGCTGCTCGTGCCGTCGAGGAGCACGAACGCGTTGTCGTTCCGGTTGCGGTTGCCGGTGTCGACGGTTTCGGAGAGCCCGGTGAAGTTGCCGAACGGAGTGAACGCATCCGTTTTTCCGACATGGATCGTCGAATAGGCGTCCAGCTCCGGGCGGTTTGTGACGAAACGGATTCCGCGCGCGGAGAATGCGGAATTCAGCCGTTTGACCAGACGGTCGATCCGTCCGGCGGAGAGCCCGGAACTTTCGATGCTGATGCCGTCGAGCGAAAGAAGTTCGCCGCGGTAGGAGAGATTGTCGCCGCCGTTGAACTCAAGATAGATGAGCTGCTCGGACGACAGAGGACCGCTTCCTGGTGATTCGTTCATTTTCCCTGTATCCTTTTTCTGGTGCTGCAGGTGATCCCGCTTTGCGGTATGATACTTTGAGCGCGTATTAATTATACTGGATTTTATGGAAAAAATGAAATTTTTTTTGGATTTTTTTTATACCGATATCTTTTTTTCATCATTTACGAATGAAATTTTGTCGCTTTAATGAGAACCATTCTTGAAAACTTCGGAAATCATGCTATATTCGAAAATGAAAGTCCGATTCCAAAGGCGCCGCCTGCGGTTGAGGATTGCAAGGTTGAATGTGTCGTTCTGAATGCGAGGGTTCGTCCCGGGCGGAAGAGGCAGGTTTCGGCGGTCGGTTTGCAGGGAAGGTTTGCATATCCTCCGTGTTTCCCCCCCCTTTTGGGCCCGGGAAGCACGGAGGATTTTTTTATGGATGCGGAGAGCCGGATTGCGATCGTCAGCATGATCGTCGAGGATACGGAAATGAGTGCGGAAATCAACCGGATTCTGCACGAGTACCGCGACTGGCTGGTCGGCCGCATGGGAATTCCCTACAAGCAGCAGAACGTGGCCGTCATCTGTGTCGTGGTGGATGCCCCCGCCAACGTCACAAGTTCGCTCTCCGGCAAGCTCGGCATGCTGCCCGGCATCAGCGTCAAGACGGTTTACTCGAAGAAATAATTCCAACTGGAATCATCTGGAGAACTTTGAAAATGTACGATCCGAAATCCCCCAAAGCCGAGGAGTTCATCGATGACGATGAAATCCAGGCGACCATCCGCTTCGCGCGGGAGAACCGCGGCAACCGCGAACTCATCGAAGCCGTCCTCGAGAAGGCGAAGGAGTGCAAAGGGCTGAACCACCGCGACGCCCTGCTGCTGCTCGAGTGCGACCAGCCCGACCTGAATGAGAAGATTTTCGCCCTGGCGCGGGAGATCAAGCAGAAATTCTACGGCAACCGCATCGTCATGTTCGCGCCGCTCTATCTGTCGAATTACTGCGTCAACGGCTGCACCTACTGCCCGTACCACCACCAGAACAAGCATATCCGGCGCAAGAAGCTGACCCAGGACGAAATCCGCGCCGAGGTCATCGCGCTGCAGGACATGGGCCATAAGCGCCTTGCACTCGAAACCGGCGAGGACCCGGTCAACAATCCGATCGAATATGTGCTTGAGAGCATCAGGACCATCTACTCGATCAGGCATAAGAACGGTGCGATCCGGCGGGTCAACGTGAATATCGCGGCGACTACGGTCGAGAACTACCGCAAACTCAAGGACGCCGGGATCGGCACGTATATCCTGTTTCAGGAGACCTACAACAAAAAGGCGTACGAGGAGCTGCACCCGACCGGGCCGAAGCACAACTACGCCTACCATACCGAGGCGATGGACCGCGCGATGGAGGGCGGCATCGACGATGTCGGCTGCGGCGTACTTTTCGGGCTGAACCTCTACCGCTACGATTTCGTCGGGCTCCTGATGCACGCCGAACACCTCGAAGCGGCGAAGGGAGTCGGCCCGCACACGATCAGCGTGCCGCGCATCCGCCCGGCGGACGACATCGACGCCGGGGCGTTTTCGAATGCGATTTCGGACGATATCTTCGAGAAGATCGTCGCGGTGCTCCGCATCGCGGTGCCGTATACCGGGATCATCATTTCGACCCGCGAATCCCAGGCGGCGCGCGAGCGTGTGCTGCGGCTCGGCGTGTCGCAGATTTCGGGCGGTTCCCGCACCAGCGTCGGCGGCTATGTGCAGGAAGAGACCGAGGAGGAGAATTCCGCGCAGTTCGACGTCAGCGATACGCGCACGCTCGACGAAGTCGTGAACTGGCTGCTCGGGCTCGGCTACATCCCGAGTTTCTGCACCGCCTGCTACCGGGAGGGGCGCACCGGGGACCGTTTCATGTCGCTCGTGAAGAGCGGGCAGATCGCGAACTGCTGTCTGCCGAACGCACTGATGACCCTGAAGGAGTATCTCGAGGATTACGCTTCGGACGACACGAAGAAGAAAGGCGAGGCCGTGATCAGGCGGGAGCTCGGCCATATCACGAATCCCAAAGTGCATGCCGTCGCCGCCGAGCATCTGCGGGAACTGCACGACGGCAAGCGGGATTTCCGTTTCTGATTCCGGAATCGGCGCCCTCCGGAGGGAGGACGCCGGCCGGTTCAGAGTGATGATTTCCGGCGCCGGTGGCCGAGGATGACGGCGAGCAGCGCGACGATGATGATTCCGAGAATCACGCGCAGCGCGGCACGGTTGCTGCCCTCGTCCTGCTTCGGCTGTTCGACGGTCTGCTCCTTCAGCTTCCGGCCGCTGACCTCTTCCGCCTTCTTCCGTTCCTCGGCCAGCCGGCGCTGCTGCTCGAGAGTTTTGGCGATCTGCCGCTCATACTCCCTGCGCAGTTCGGGGTCCCTGAGCTGCTCCCTGATCATTTCACGCAGCTTTTCGTTGCGGGTCGGCGGTAGGTCGAACTTCTTCATGAGTTCGACGTGGGTTTCGGCGATCTGGCGGACGGTTTCGGCGTCGGCCTTCCAATATCCTTTGCGGACGGTTTCGAGCATGACGGCGGTCATCTCCTGAAGCGCCGCGGGATTGTTCTCCTCGAAGTATTTTCGTATTTCGAGATTCAGCTTGTCGTCAACGTAGACCTCCTTGTACTCCTGCCAGAGATGGTCTTCAAGCATATCGGGCTTCATGACCTCCCAGCCGAAGCTGTTGTGGAAGGTCTCCACGAAACTGCCGGTCGCGGCGGCGCCCTCCTTCATCATCTCTTTGATGTACTTCGGATTCAGCACCGTGCTGCGCGCCTCGACCATGGCGGCTTCGCCGGCCTCCTGCACTTTCGGGCGGCCGGGGGTGCGCAGGTCGTTGAAGTAGGCGCCGGGGTCTTTTCCGGTCACGTGCCGCGCCGCGAGGCTGAGCCCGCCGGTGAATTCATAGACGTGGTCGAGCGACAGCGGCCCCCAGCTGTTGGAGGAGCGGGACTGCACGACCGTATCGGTGTTGACGAGCGCCGCCTTGAACACCCCCTCGACATGTTCGCCCCAGTGGTCTTCGGTATAGAGCGCGCCCATGTTGTTCAGGTAGGTTTCGGCGATTCCCTTCGTATCTTCCCAGCTGCCGCTGTTCTGCACCATGCCGGTGACGCCGGTGCCGAAGTTGCCGTTGACGCCGCCGAAAAGGCGGGCGTTGCTGAGCGACTTGGCCTGTTCGGCGGACATGCCGCCGGCGATCAGCGCCTTGATGATTTCAAGCGAGCCTTCGCGGACGAAGTTGCCGAATTCTCCGTCCGGATCGGTCGCGGCCAGGCGCACCGCCTTGTCGATGAGCCGCATGCGGCTGGTCGCGGCTCCCCGGAACTGGCCGGAGGTCTGGATGACGACGTCGATGCGCGGACGCTTGAGTTCCGAAGCCGGAATCAGCTTCACATCCTGCACCCGGCCGCGCGAATCCCAGACCGGTTCGACGCCGAGCAGATAGAAGATTTCACCGATGTTCGTTCCCTGGGTCCGGATGAATTCGCCGCCCCAGAGCGAGAAGCCGACTTTCTTCGGATACTCGCCGGTCGATTTGAGCTTGGCCTGGATCAGCGCCTCGGCGAGCTGTCTGCCGACGGCGTAGCTCTCTCTGGTCGGCGTGCGCTCCGGGTCGATGCCGTAGAGGTTTTTGCCGGTCGGGACGGTATCGGGATTCAGCACCGGGTCGCCGCCGGGCGACGGGTAGAGGTAGCCGCCGTTGAACGCATTCACGATGGAAGCCAATTCCGCTTCGGTGGATTTGAGCAGGTCCGCCTTGGCCCGGAAGGTGATCTCCTCGGGAGCCGGTTCCGGTTTCGGCGCCCGCTGCTGCATACGATCCGGCATTCCCATCCCGCGCGGCGGGCCGGCGGGACGCGGCTGCTTCATCTGGCCGGCCATCTGCTGCATCGCGGCGGCCATCTCCGGCGGAATCGCGCGGCCGTCGGGCAGCTTGCCGGACCCCATCATCTTGCGCATATCGTCAGCGGAAGCGGACATCCCCTGCGGATGGCCCTGCGGACGCGCCGGAGCGTCCTGCTTCTTTTTGAACTTCTCCGGGTTGACCAGCGCCTCCTTCGCCCGGGCGTGCGCTTTGGAGAGGTAGTTCTCGGTGAAGAAATGGAGGTCTTCACGCTGCTCCTCTTTCACCTTGCCCGCTTCGAGATCGGCTTTGAACAAGGCGTCGGCGATGGCGTCGACGGTCATCAGCCGGGCGGTTTCGTTCGCCTCGTCCTCGGAATAGGGGCGGCCGATCACATACAGTCCGCGGTTGACCTTCGAATCCTGGATTTCATGCAGGAAGTTATGCAGCTTCCCGAGGTCCTCTTCGTTGAGCTTGCCCGCCGCAAAGTCGGGCGAGAGCTTGAGGTCGCGGTCGTAATGCTCCTTCGTCGCGATTTCGACAATCGTCCTGGCGTATTCGGACTTTAGCATCGGATTTTCCGCCGCTTCATAGTTCTCCAGCTTTTCGTGAAGCTGGGTGAGCGCGCCGTAGCCGTCCGCCTGCATGAAGGGGGCGGTCAGGTGGCTGACCATCGTGGCGTAGCTGCGGCGCTTGGCGATCTGTGCTTCGCCGACGTTGTTGATGATGTAGAGATAGTAGTGCGGCATCTCGCCGACCAGCACGTCCGGCCAGTCGTAACTCGACAGCGCGACCTGCTTCCACGGGGTGAATTCGAGGCTGCCGTGGGTGCCGAAGTGCATCATCGCGTCCGCCTTGAAACCGTGGCGCAAGTAGAGGTAAGTCGCGATATAGGTGTGCGGCGGGGCCATCTTGACGCCGTGGACGAGTTTGTTCTCGTCGCTCCCTTCGCCGGGGAGGGACTGCGGCATCAGGATGACGTTGCCGAACTGAATCCGGCCGATGGCCATATTGCCCTCCGGCGTGCGGAAGGATCTGCCGGGGAATTCGCCGTAACGCTCCGTCACCGTCCGGTAGAGGTCGGCGGGCATGCTCTTTTCGACCCATGCGTGGTATTCGCCGGGAGTGATGGTGACGGTCTGCACGCGCGGCACGGCTTTTTCGCCCGCGCTGTTGCCCGCGTTGGTGCCGAAGGCGGCGTTGTTCGCTTCGATCTCCTCATTCAGCTGTTCCGCCGTTTCGGGGAGCGGGCCGGTCGTGTAGCCGGCCTTCTGCAGACGCTTGAGCACGTTGAGGATGGATTCCGAGACACCGAGCCCGCCGGTGGCGGCCTCCCTGCCGATGGAGCCGTAATAGATGATCGCGATCTTCTTTTCGGAATTCGGCTTGCGCTTCAGGTCCGTCGTCTTTCTGACCAGTTCGGCGAAGCGCTCGAGACGGTCGGGAATCGTGCGGAATTCGAGCAGCCCGCGGTTGTTGCGGTAGAGCGCCGAGAGCACGAAGGGGACCGCTCCGCCGTCGAGTTCCGGCATGGTGACGCTCTGGCTCAGCATGCCGCCGGTCATGCCGCGCTGGTCGCGCAGGTACTCCCCGTACGGCTGGCTGACCTTGATCGGGCAGAAGAGCGGGACGTTGTATTTCTTCAGGAGTTCGACCGCCTTTTCGCCGAGACGGCCGTGCGGCTGGTAGACGACCAGGTCCGGCCTGACCTCCTCGAACATCGGGAGCAGGTTCCACATGCCGTTGGCGGCGACGACGTTGAGCCCTTTCTTCTCAAGCGCGCCGATCAGCTCTTCCAGAGCGCCGCCGCCGTTGCCGGAGAGCAGGCAGACGGTCGCGGCATTCTCCTTGTAGCGGCCGGTCTTTTTGTACCAGGCCAGATACTCCTGATAGGTCTTGAAGGCGTCGTCCTCGCTGATATGGAAGAACGGATGGCGTTCGATTTTTTTCGGAGGCTGCGGTCTCGCGGCGCGGAGCCGTTTCCCGTCGACCTCGTAGCGGATATAGTCGAGCATGCGCCGGAAGTTCTCCTTTCCGCCGTTGCCGAGGTAGGCGGCGATCTCCTCCCGCTGTCTGCCGGTCAGCGTGTTGAGCGCGGTTTCGGTGCGGGTCGAAGCGGTGACGTAGAGCGGCTTCTTCAGCGTAGCGAGGAGCTGCTGCTGCTTCTCCGTGAAGTTGAGCCCCATGCCGAAGAAGATGATCATGTCATAATTCTTCAGCTCCTCGCCGCTGGTTTCGGTCCACCTGAGCGGAGTCGCTTCGATGGCCGGATTCAGCTCCTGGTTCATCAGCGGCGCGAGCAGATATTCGGGGTAGTTCACGAAGGCGACCCGGGTGTTCGAGCCGTAACGGTGATAGAGGCCGACGGCCGCGGCGACGGCGGCGATGATGAGTGCGGCGATCAGGTATTTGGGCGGCAGTTTGCGCATTTCAGTTTTCTCCTTCGGGAACGTAGATGATTTCGCCGGATTCGAGGCGGTAGGCGATGCCGACGCGCTGTCCCTTGCCGGTGCCTTCGGCTTTTTCGGACTTGTAGCGGGTCACTTTGTTGTCTTTCTTGATGATGATCTCCATATCCGGCTTGCCGGCGTTCTTGACGAACGTCGCGTCCTCGGCGGTCAGGAATTCGGTCATGCGGCTCTGGATCGCGAAGGCGACCATCAGCGCCACGGCGAACACCATCGCCACATCGAAGAGGTTCATCAGGCTGGAACGCGGATCGACCTCGTCCTCGTCTCGAAACAGATCGTCATAGCGGCGTTTTCTCATTTCGCGGCCCTTTCGAGGTGGCGATCGAGGACATACTGGAGATTCGAAATCTCCTCCGTATACCAGTGCCGCTTGACGGAGTAGACCAGCAGCCCGACTCCGGCGACGAGACAGCCGACCACGGTGGTGGCGAAAGCGATCTGCATGTTGTAGGCCATTTCGCCGATGTTGCCCGAGGCGAGGCCGGCCAGCGCGGGGCCCATCGGGATCAGTGTGCCCATGAGTCCGAGCATCGGGCCGACTTTGGTCAGGAACTTGGCGCGTTCGAGTTCGCGTTCGTATCCCTGCCGGATTTCGGCGATCCGTTTTTCGCATTCGAGCTCGTCCCAGCCGAGTGCATTGAGTTCGGCGAGGTGGCAGCCGAAGATGCTCCCTTCATCAAAGTCCGCCGGATCGAGTTCGGGTGACCGGCGGATCTTTTTCAGGAGCTCGCTCCGTTTCCGGCGCTGCTGGAGCAGCACGAGATAGGTCGAGAAGAATCCTCCCAGCGAGACCAGCGAGGCGACCATCGCCGCGAGCAGCAGCACGATGACCGGCAGGAGCAGGCTGTTGGAGATCCAGTTAAGAATTTGGGTGACGGTGGACATGGCACTTCTTCCTTTTATATGTTAAATAGACCGTAAAGAAAATCATACTCAGAA
Organism: Victivallis lenta; assembly: GCF_009695545.1. Taxonomy (NCBI): domain Bacteria; kingdom Pseudomonadati; phylum Lentisphaerota; class Lentisphaeria; order Victivallales; family Victivallaceae; genus Victivallis; species Victivallis lenta. The sequence goes on from NZ_VUNS01000006.1 coordinate 130,370, forward strand.
AAACCGGGACGGCGAGCAGCCCGAATACGCACAGCGAGTCGAAATGATTCTCGTCCCCGGCGGCGGGAATCAGCCGCGCATTCGCCGCGACCGGCAGGAAAATCGCGCCGAGGATCAGAACCCATTCGACGTGCAGGACGGAGAGAATCCGCGCTTCGCGGTCGCGCCGCAGCAGCCGGGTCAGCTCCGACACCGCGATTCCGGCCGCGGGCAGCAGAACGGCAAGCCAGACGGTGATGGTCCGGAACTCGAAGTTCGGAAATTCGTTGAAAAGCCGCATCTGCAGATAGAACACGCCGGCCGGAAGCAGTGCGGACGGCAGAAACACCGCGTATTTCCACCGCTTGACCCGTTCGCCGGATTCGTGTTCCGCGAGAAGCGAGAATCCGGCCATCAGCGAAAACAGCTCCTGGATGACGACGAGCGCACACCAGCTTTCGAGCGTTTCCGCGCCGGAGAGGGCCGTGTCGATCCCGACGAGACTGGTGCGTGCGATCCGCCCTTCGAAGAAGAAGGGCAGCGGCATAAGCAGCAGGGCCGTCAGGAGTTCCCAGCGGCGCGGCAGAAGCGCGAGCTTGCAGAAACTTTGAAAAGCCGCCGCAATCAGCACGGCGGAGATGAAAAGCGTCATGATGGGATCACTCTTTATAAATGTAGCAGGTCAGGAAGCGGAACCGGCCGCCGTCGCCCCTGCTGTCGATCGTGTAGTGAAAGCGTCTGCCGTCCGGGTTCCGGAAATAGACGTTCAGGATGCAGGGATCGGTCTTGTTCGCTTCGGCTTTGAGAAATTCCGCCGCGGCATCCATCGACTGTACCGAGCGGTAGTAGTCCGGCATGTTCACGTCGGACCGCCGGGCGCAGAGGGCGCCGAACTCCTTCGAGTCGTCGCGCGAAGCGATGTCGCGGAGTTTCTGTGCAAACTCCTTCGCGGCGCTTTCGGTGCCCGCCGCAACCGCCACGGTCCGCGCCTCGTCCGGCACCGTCGGGGAGAAGTGCCGGCAGAACAGGACCACCGCCGCGGCGAGGAGGACGACTCCGAGAATCAGTTTCGCTTTGCTGTTCATGGCCGGATCTCCATTACTGTTTCGGTACTTCCCTGTACTCCCGCAGGCCGTCGGTGCGATAGAAATCCTCGTCTTTTGTGCCGAAGAAGCCGATCAGCAGGCTTTTGTGGGTCTCGGAGCTGCCGAGGAAGCCGTGGCTCAGGTTTTCGACCGTGGCGTGGCCGTCGACCCAGCCGAGGTTCGCGGCGCGGGCGTGGCGGAAGTGGATCGAACCGTCGTCGCCGTAGGAGGCGCCGTTCGAGCCGAGCACGCGCGGATACATGATCGAGGCCGGATTGAAGCCGCTGCCCATGCTGCCGCCGGAGAGCACGCGGCCGTTGTCGCCGAAGGCGATGACCTTCGACGGATCCCTGACCGAACTCAGCTTCGGCTGCGGCATCTTCGGTTTCGAGGTTCCGACGCCGTATCCGCCGAGCCAGTAGCCGTTGTAGCCGTATCCGCCGCCGGTCTGGATTTTCGTGATGTCGCTCACATCGACGTTCTCATACGCCTTGATGTTCGGGCAGACGAAAACGCGGCCGTTGCCGCCTGCGTACGGTACGAGGAAGCCTTCGCGGTCGGTGTAGTCGTAACCGCCGGAGACATATTTGCCGCACCAGTAGGTTCCGGCTCCCATCGAGCCGACGCTGTACGGGCTGGAGTAGCCGCCGTTGTCGCCGGCGTACTGGGTGTTGGCCAGCGCGATCTGTTTGACGTTCGAGATGCAGCTCGCGCGCTTGCCGGTTTCGCGCGCCTGCGCCAGCGCCGGCAGCAGCATCCCGGCCAGGATGCCGATGATCGCGATCACCACCAGCAGTTCGATCAGTGTGAATCTGATTTTTTGTGACATGGTTTTTCCTTTATGTAAATGATTGTTAAGGTTTCCGGGCAATTTCGAACAGATGCTTCACTCTCTGCTCGATGATTTCATTTTTCCGCGATTTCAGATATGCGAGGCGGGCGCCGGCGCGCTCGGCCGCCTTGCGGAGCTCCGGCAGCCGCCGCGGCGTCTCTTCGGCCCGGCGCTCCATTTCGCGGCGGATGTCGCTGCGGAGTCGGCCGAGAAGCGCTTCATCGCCGGTTTTGCGGTATTCTGCGGCGGTTTTGCGGAAGCTCCGCTCCGCCTCGAGCGTCTCTGAGTTGTGAACCGGGCGCCGGACGCCGGGAACCGCCCTGCCGTGTCCGCCGCCGCTCATGGCGGCGGAGGCGAGGACCGTTTTCAGGTGATTTTCGACAACGCGATCAGGGTCGCTCTTCCACGCCTTCACGGAATGTTCGGCCCGCTGGCATTTGGCTTCGAAGTAGGTCCGGCGAGCGGCGGTGAAGGCGATTTCGCGTTCGAGCTGCCGGGTCAGGATCGCGCGGAGTTCGGCTGCCGACTCCGGCGTATCGTTTTCGAGCAGCTCCTTCATCCGGCGGAATTCGTTCTGCTCTTCCTCTTCGCGGAAGTCGTACGGCCTGTGCGCGGCCGCCGGCGCGGCGGCGAGCTTTCCCGCATCGGTTTCAGGACGGGCGGGGGCAGGGGCGGCGGCGACGGCGGCGCCGATCAGCAGCGGCAGAAACATCATTGGTTCACCTCCCGGGTCAGGTATCGTTCGGCGATCCGGCGGACTCCGGCCCGGATCGCGCGGCTGCTGTAAGTCGCGCCGGTCACCGCATCGACTTCGCGGAACAGCGCCTGCTTCGGCGTCAGGCCGTTCCAGCTGCTGAAGAACGGGTCTTCGCGGACGAAATCCAGATAGGCCGGCGTCTCCTGATTGGCGCCGATCAATATGCCGGCGACGGTGCCGTCCGCCCGGAGCGCGAGGGCGAGCTCGATGGTGTCCGCGAAAGCGGTGGTGCGTTCCGTATCGCCGTTTTCGAGCAGCAGCATGCCGAGTTCGGTTCCGTCGGCGGCGAGAATCCGGCAGTCGGGGCCGCCGCACGGCAGCAGTTCCGCGTAATCCGGGAACAATTTTTTCAGTTGGCCGTCGAATTGCGGCAACCGCATGGCCGCCGGGTTGCTCTGCGCCGCCGGTTTCGGGGCGAGCGCGGTCCTGGCGGCATTGCGGACTCCGGCGATGACGGCGCGGCTGCTGTAAGTCGCACGGGTCACGGTGTCGACTTTCTTTTCGGCGGCTTCGGCGAGTTTGAGGCCGTTCCAGCGACGGAAGAACTTCATGCGGGACAGACGGGCCAGATAGGCGGGCGTTTCGCGGTTTTTGCCGGGCAGGACTCCCGCAATCCGGCCGTCCGCGCCGGTGACGACGCCGACCTCGATGCTGCCGCCGTAACCGTCGGTGCGCGGAAAGCGCGCGGCGTCCTCGAGGTGGAGTTTTCCGAGCTCTTTGCCGGAACCGTCGAGCAGCCGATATGTGAATGCGTCGGCGGCAGTGACGGATTCGCAGGCTGGAAACAGCTTGAGCAGTCCGGTGCGGAATTCCGCCGGTACGTCGAGTGACGGCCCGTTACCTTTCGTTCCCGCGGTGGCGAACAGCAGTGTCCCCGCGGCCAGCAGCAATGTCGCTTTATGCTTCATCAACCCGGTTCTTTTGGCTTTTGTATTAGTTTGGTCTAATTTTGTTTGCGTTAAAAAAACAGTCGTTCTTCGACTGCTTCTGCATAATATAGTTGCGGAAGAGAAAAATGCAATAGCGTATTATTAGATTAATCTAATTTTCTTTGAGGCCGTTTTTCGCGGTGCTCACCGGAACTGGTTCGCCGAGAAAATGCGGTTCTCGTCCGATGGCGACGTCGAGGAGCGCGAGCACACGGGAAAAGGCTTCGCGCAGGTGGTTGCGGAGCCGGAACCGCTTCTGTGCGACGTCGCGCGCGGCGAAGCCGATCGCGTCGATGCCGTGGTGCCCGGCGAGATACAGCGCGCGTTTGCAGTGGAACTCCTGGGAGATGATGGTGAGCCGGGTCTGCCCGAACACCCGGCGGGCGCGGCTGACCGAATCGAGGGTGCGGAATCCGGCGAAATCCTCGAAGATGTCTTCCGGCTTCACGCCTTTTTTCTCGAGCGCCCGGCGCATGGCGGCCGGTTCGTTGTACTCCTTCCGGCTGTTGTCGCCGGAGACGATGATCTTGCGGACCTTTCCGGCGTGATAGAGTGCGGCAGCCGCTTCGATGCGGTATTGGAAGTAGGCGTTCGGTCCGTAACGGCCGTCCGGTGCGGTGCCGAGCAGGAGGCCGACTTCGCGCGGCTCGATTGCGTCGATGCTGTCGCTGACCCGGCTGCCGCAGCGTTCGACGACGGCGTGCGCATGAAGAATCAGCGATGCGGCGCCCAGGCAGAGGAGCGCTGCTCCCGCCGATGCGAAGCGGATGAAGCGGCGGCGCGGAAGGCGCCGGAGCTGTTCGCGGATGCCGCGCATCGTCATCTCAGATATTCCCGAGCCGGACGTTCCGGAAACCGCGTTCGAGCGCCCGGTCGCGGAGTGCGTGCAGAAGCGCGGCCGGAGTCCGCGGGCTCTGCCGGTAGTGGTAGGCCGGAAAATATGCGTTGAAGTGCAGCGGGGTATCGGTCCCGAGGGCCGCTTCGACCCAGTCCAGATACGCCTCCTGCTGCTCCGGCGAATCGTTCCGCCCCGGAATCACGAGATTGGTCAGCTCAAGGTGGCCGCCGGCCTCGTTTTTAAAGATTTCGCAGGCGGTTCTGACCGGCGCGAGCGATCCGCCGCACATCGACTCGTAGAACTCCTCGCTGAACCCCTTGACGTCGATGTTGGCGGCATCGACGAGCGGATAAAGCGCGCGTGCCGGTTCCGGCTCGATGAAGCCGTTGGTGACCAGTACGGTTCTGAGACCCGACGCGCGCGCCAGCTTCGCGATATCCATCGCGTATTCGATCCAGAGGGTCGGCTCGTTGTAGGTCAGCGAGATCGACGGGCAGTCGTTTGCCGCCGCGAGCGAAACCGTCTCGCGCGGCGTCAGGATTCTCCAGTCGCCGTTCGCGTTGTAGGTTCCGTGCGAAAGCGAGCTGTTCTGGCAGAAGCAGCAGTCGAGGTTGCAGCCGAATGCGCCGAGCGAAAGCGTCCGGGTGCCGGGCAGGAAGTTCATGAGCGGTTTCTTCTCGATCGGATCGATTGCGACGGCGGCCGGCCGGGCGTAGGAGAGCGCATGCAGTTCGCCCGCCGCGTTGCAGCGCATCCGGCACCAGCCGGCGCCCCCGGGCGTGATTACGCAGCGCCGCGGGCAGAGATCGCAGCGCACCGCTCCCTCCGGGAGCCGGGTGTAGAATCTGGCGGGATTGTCCGGCATCGGGTGTCCTCCGTATCTGAATCATCCCGGAAAATAATCCGGCTTCCGGTTTTTTTCAACCCCCGGGAGCCGGAAAAGAGGAAAAATGTTGCGCTTTTCGGAAAGTCTCGACGGATGTTGTTGCTTTTTGGATGGTGCGGGGCTATATTATCCGCCGTGACGGAACCATATATTTTGAGACAGGGAAATACCGCAGATGAAAACATTTGATGGGTTGTTCGAAGAGCTGAAAGCGAAGGCCGCCGCCGCCGATCCCGAATCCGGGACGGTCAGGGAGTTGAACCGCGGCAAGCATTTTATCGGGAAAAAGGTGGTCGAAGAGGCCGGAGAGGTCTGGATGGCCGCCGAATACGAGGGGCGCGAAAAGACCGCCGAGGAGATTTCCCAGCTGCTCTACCACCTGCAGGTCATGATGATCGCGAATGATCTCGAGCTCGAAGACGTTTACAGATACCTCTAAAACCCAGGATACTGCTTTATCATGCTGAAATTGGCGATACCGAACAAGGGCGCTCTTTCCGAGGACGCCGTCCGCCTGCTCGGCGAAGCGGGCTACAAGTGCTCCCGCTCCGGCCGGGAGCTCGTGGTCAGCGACCGCGTGAACGACATTGATTTCGTTTTTCTGCGTCCGCGCGACATCGCGCTCTACGTCGGCGACGGGGTCCTCGACCTCGGCATTACCGGGCGCGACCTGAAGGAGGACAGCGGCGCCGACGTCATCGAGCTCTTTCCGCTCGGCTTCGGCCGTTCGCGCTTCTGCTTCGCGGTCCCGAAGGAGTCGGGGCTGACCGTCGAAAAGCTCGGCGGGCTGCGCATCGCGACCTCGTATCCCGAGCTGCTGCGCCGGAACCTCGAGAAGCGGAATCTGAAGTGCCCGATCGTCCGTCTCGACGGTGCGGTCGAGATTTCGATCCGCCTCGGCGTGGCGGATGCGATCGCCGACGTGGTCGAGTCCGGCGCGACGCTGACCGAGGCCGGGCTGGTGGTGACCGGAGAACCGATGCTCTGCTCCGAAGCCGTCCTGATCGGGCGCTCGCCGGAGCTGCAGGAGTGTCACGAGGTGAAAAAGCTCATTGCGCGGCTGCGCGGCATCATCGTCGCCGGCAGCTATGCGATGATGGAGTACGACATTCCGCGCTCGGCGCTCGAGGCGGCCTGTTCGATCACTCCCGGAATCGAGTCGCCGACCGTCGCGCCGCTGTCGAATCCGGACTGGGTCGCCGTCAAGTCGATGGTGCTCCGCAAGGAGTGCAACCGGATCATGGACGAGCTTTATGAAATCGGCGCGCGCGGAATTATCGTGACGGATATCCGCTCCTGCCGGCTTTGAGCATATCGGGAAGGAAGACGGTTCGAAAATGAAAAAGACGATTCTTGAGCGGGCCCGCGAAGTGTTCGATACCGAAGTCTGCGGCGTCAACGCGGTGCGGGACAATCTCGGCGAATCCTTCGAGGCGCTGGTCGATCGCTGCATGCGGACGCTTTCGTCCGGCGGAAAGCTGGTCCTGACCGGCGTCGGCAAGAGCGGGTATATCGGCAAGAAGATCGCGGCGACGCTGTCGAGCGTCGGCTCCCCGGCGGTGTTCATGCACCCGGTGGAGGCGCGTCACGGCGACCTCGGCATCATGCAGAAGAACGACCTCCTGATCGCGCTGTCGTATTCGGGGGAGACCGAGGAGCTGCTCGTTGTGCTGACTCCGGCGAAGCGGCTCGGGGTCGAGCTCGTTTCGATCACCGCCAGCCGGACGTCGAGCCTCGGCCGGATGAGCGACCTCGTGGTCGAAATGCCGGTGCCGAAAGAGGCTTGTCCGTTCAATCTCGCGCCGACCACGACGACGACCGCGCTGCTGGTGCTCGGCGATGCCCTGGCCATGGTGCTGCTCGACGAGCACGGTTTTACGAAGAGCGATTACGGCCGGCTTCATCCGGGCGGGGCGATCGGCCGGATGGTGACGCTGCGGGCGGGAGATATCATGCGCGGGCGCGACCGTTCGGCGATCGTCTGCGCCGAGGCGACGGTCCGCGACGCGATCATCCGCATGAGCGGCGCGCGCTGCGGCTCGGCGATCATCGAGGATGGCGATCGCCGGCTGCTCGGAATCTTCACCGACGGCGATTTCCGCCGCTGGGCCGAGAAGGATATGTCGGTACTGGAGCGCGCCATGAGCGAAGTCATGACGCCGCACCCGGTGGCGGTCCATGCCGGACAGCTGGCGGTTGAGGTGCTGAAGGTGCTCGAGAGCCGCCATATCGACGATATCGTGGTTCTTGACGACGACGACCGTGTCGCCGGCTTTATCGATGTGCAGGATCTGCCCGGCTTGAAACTGATGTAAATTTTCCGGAATTCGGAGGCAGCATGGACAATTGCAGACGCTGGATGCTGGTCGCGGTTTTTCTGGTCGGTTCGTTCGCGCTGCGGGCGGACGACCGGGAGGCGACCGACAGTTACCGGCTCGGCCGCGAGGCGTATGAGAAGGAGGACTACCGCACGGCTTCGAAGAGATTCGAAGACGCCGAATTGTACGCCGATTCGGCGGTGGTGAAGTCCAACGCGCTCCGCGCCCGGATCGCCGCGCTGCAGATGTGCGGGCTGCCGTACCAGGAGTTCGAAGCGATTGAGCGGATGCTGACCGAGTATCCGGAGTATGCCGATTTCGTTTCGCTGATCGACCGGGAGTATGCGCTCGCGAAGATGTACGACGACGGCGTCCGCGAACCGGCGTTCTGGAGTTTGCGCTGGATTCCGTGGCTGGTCGGCGACGACAAGAGCATCGAGATTTACCGCAAGGCGCTTGAGCGCGCGCCGTTTTCGGAGCGCGCGCCGCAGGCCCGGCTCCGGCTGGCCTATCTGCTCGACCAGAAAGGCGAGGTGAAGGAGTCTCTCGCCGAGCTGCGCCGGATCATTCAGGAGTTTCCGGATTCGCCCGAGTGCGAGCTGGCCTACCTTGCGCTCGGCAACGGGCTTTTCGAGCTCTCCCGCCGCGGCGACGGCGACGCGCGCTATGCGCGCGAGGCCTACGACGTGTTCCGGGAGTTCCAGAACAAATATCCCGATGCGCCGGAGAATGACTTTGTGCGCACGATCCTTGCGCAGAGCCGCGACATTCAGGCGGAACGGCTGCTGACGATCGCCGATTTCTATGAAAGTTCCGGGCGCAGGGAGGCGGCCGAACGTTATCTGGCCCGGATTCTGAAGGAGTTTCCCGACACCGGGGCCGCCGCGGATTCCGAACGCCGCCTGGTGGAGCTCGACAAGAGCTTCGTCCCCGACGATTTCCAGGTCGGCGCCGAGCCGCGGCTGCAGCGCTATCCGGCCTACAAACTGCCGGAGGAGTCCGGCAAGCTGCTGATTGTTCCGGGCCGCGGAAACCGCAAATATCTGCTGCCGGTCTACGATCTCGGGCTCGGGAAGAAAGATGATCCGCCCGCCGTGGCGACCGGAAAAGGGGAGGCGAAATGAGGAAGATTCATCTGGCCGCGCTGGCGGCGTTTCTGCTGGTTGTCTGCGGCGGATGCGGATACCGGGTCGGGAGTCTCATGCATCCGCAGATCAAAACCGTGGCGGTCGCTCCGGTCCAGAACGAGACGGTCGAATACAATCTGACCGCGCAGGTCCGCAATCTGCTCTGCGAACGTTTTATGGTCGACGGTTCGCTGAAGCTCGTCGACGAGAAGGAGGCGGACTGCATCGTCTATGCCCGGGTGACCGACGTGCGTTTCGCCGAGGTGTCGTGGGCGAAAAACGACAAGGACCGGGACGATATTTTCCTGCCGAACGAGTGGAGCGTCACCCTGACGATCGAATATTCGGTCATCATTCCGGGGCGGGTGCAGCCGCTGGTCGCGGCGAGGAAGGTCACCGGCACCGCGAATTTCGAGACCGGCCCGGACCAGATGATCGGCCGGCTCAACGGCGTCCGGCAGGCCGCCTACGATGCGTCTAAAAATGTCGTATCCTCGTTTACCGAAGGGTGGTAAAGGCGTTTCCGGCGGAGAGGAAGGGGCGCGTTTGTTAATATGGTGATCGGTTTTGCCAAAAAAGGGCAGTCGCTGTTTATCCTGTCGTTTGCCGCGCTGATTTTCTGCGGAACGCTCCTGCTGAAGCTCCCGTGGGCTTTTCATGGCCATCTGGCCTGGGTGGACGCCTATTTCACGGCCACGAGCGCGGTTTGCGTAACGGGGCTGTCGTCTGTGGCGACCGGTAAATTCACGCTTTTCGGGCAGCTGGTCATCCTCGGGCTGATCCAGCTCGGCGGCATCGGCATCATGACGCTCTCTGCTTCGATCCTGCTGCTGATCGGGCGCGGGCTGTCGTTCAGCAACACGCTGCTGATCTCGAACCTCTCGGACAATTTTTCCCTGCGCGGCACGGAGGGACTGACCCGGACGGTCATTCAGTATACGCTGGTCAGCGAAGGCATCGGTTTCTTTCTGCTGCTGCCCGGTTTCTGGGCGAAGTATCCATTGCCCGAAGCGGTCTGGTACTCTTTTTTTCATGCGGTCTCGGCGTTCTGCAACGCCGGGCTCTCCCCGTTCCCGGACAGCCTGATCGGACAGACCCGCTGGACTCAGATGACGGTTGCCGGGCTGATCATCCTCGGCGGACTCGGCGTCTATGTGATTTACGATTTGCTGATGGTGTTCCGGCACAAGCAGTACCGGCTCCGGGTCCATTCCCGGGTCGTGCTTGTCGCAACGCTGATCCTGATTGCCGCCGGAACCGTGCTCCTGTGGCTGAACGGCTATGTGCGGGAGACCGGCCTCAGCTGGTACGACGCGTTTTTTCAGTCTGTCACGGCGCGGACCGCCGGATTCAATTCGGTGGATATCGGTGAACTGCCGGCGGAGAGCCTGACGCTGATCATCATCCTGATGCTGATCGGCGGCGCGCCGGGGTCGACGGCGGGCGGCATGAAGGTCAGCACCGTCGCTCTGGCCGTCTCTTCGATCATCGGAACCTTCAAGGGCAATGCGGATGTGCAGATGTTCAAGCGGACGATCCCGATTGCGAACGTCCTGCGCGCCTACACGATCATCGTGACCTTCATCCTGCTGACCTGCGCCGGGGCGATTTTCCTGCACATGCTGACGCCGGAACGGTTTGCGATGATGGAGTGCTTCTTCGAATCCGCGTCGGCGATCAGCACGACCGGGCTGTCGACGGGGGCGACTTCGAGCCTGACTTCGTTCGGCAAGATCTATCTGGCGTGTTATATGTTCGTCGGCCGCATCGGGCCGTTCACGGTAATGCTGTTCCTGCTCAGCCGGGAGAAGAAGCGGCGGCTGCGCTATCCGGAAGAGCGCATCATCATAGGTTAGGAGTTTGACATATGGCAAGGAATCATTATGCGGTGCTCGGGCTCGGCTCGTTCGGGGCGAAGCTGGCGGTCGCCCTCGCCAGGGCGGGCAACACGGTTCTGGTGGTGGATATCGACCAGCAGCGGGTGGACGACCTGCGCGACAAGGTGACCGAAGCGATCATCGCCGATGTCAGCAACGAGGAGGTCGTCCGCGAACTCAATGTGCGCAAATTCGATGCGGTGATTCTCGGCATGAGTTCGCACTTCGAGGACCAGGTGCTGGCGCTGACGCTGCTGAAGCAGGAGGGTGTCCGCAAGGTCATCGTCAAGGCGAATACGACGATTCAGGAGCGGATTCTGTTCCGGCTCGGCGCTGACGAGGTGTTCCAGCCCGAGCAGGATGTGGCCGAACGGCTCGCCCGGCGGCTGACCATGGACAACATCACCGACCTGTTTGAATTCAAAGGTTCCGCGATCGCGGAGGTTACGGTGCCGGAGCAGCTCTCCGGCCAGTCGCTGCGCCAGCTGGACCTGCGCAACCGTTTCAACGTGACCGTCCTGCTGATGCGCAAGCCGGGCGGCTCGGCGGAGACGGTCATGACCCCGGACACCCTGCTTGAAAAAGGCGACCAGCTCACCGTTTTCGGCAGTCAGAAATCGATTATCGAACTGTTCAAGGAGAAATGAAAAATGGCTGAATGCATCTTCTGCAAGATCGTCAAGGGGGAAATCCCGTCGTTCAAGGTTTACGAGGATGAGCTTGTATATGCGTTTCTGGATATCGGCCCGATCAATTTCGGGCATACGCTGGTGATCCCGAAGGAGCACCACGAGTCCTCCGCCACGATTCCGGAGGAGACGGCCGGGCGCATGTTCCGCATCGGCGCCCGCATCGGCGTGGCGCTCAAGCGTGAACTCGACTTCGAGGCGTTCAATCTGCATCTGGCCGACGGCACCGCGGCGGGGCAGGTGGTCATGCACGCCCATCTGCACGTGATTCCGCGCGGCGTCGAGGACGGCTTTCACTGGAACTGGCGGCAGCTGCGTTACGAGGACGGCCGGGCGGCCGACTGCGCGGAGAAGATCGCGAAGCGCCTTGCCGCGGCGGCGAAACAGGCCTGACGGCAGGAGGTGCGTATGCGGAGCGCGTGTTTGACGATGGCGGCGCTGCTGCTGGCGCTGCTGCCTTTCGCGGCGAAGGGCGACCGGCTCGACACGCTGGTCGCCCAGCTGGACCGTCTCGAACCGGCTTTCTGGAAGGCGCTGGCGATGAAATCCGATTCGGACTACCGCCGCGATGTGGAGAAACAGCTCAGCGAGACCGTTGCGACGGCCCGCGAAGTGCAGAAAGTCGCGTCGCGTTACGGCAGCCGTCACCCGAACATCACGACCGAGCTGAACAAAATCCGCACCATTTTTCAGGAGGTCGAGCCGTTTTCCGCCCAGAATTACCGCTTCGGCTTCAAATACACTTCCCTGCGCGATTACGAGCAGCAGTTCCGCAAAGACCAGCCGGAGATGAGGAAGAAGCGCGAGAAGCCGACCATGGCGAATGTCAGGATCGCCGATTACGAACGGTGGCTGGACGAGGTCATGCGCGACAATGTGAACCGGGTCCGCCGTCAGCGCGGCGGCAGCAGCGGCAGCGGCAGCGGCGGCGGCGAGAAATCCGACGAGGCGATGAAGGCGCGTACCGTCACCTTCTTTCATGCCGTTGCGACGATCCGCCTGACGCTGATGAAATACCGGCAGGAGGGCAGGCCCGACTTTCCGGAATAACGGTGTCCGCCGGACGCTATCTGGATTTGCGGACGAGAAGCAGCATCATCAGCGCGACGATGACGGCGGCCGCAAAACCGGCCTGCTCGTTGTAGAAATAGCCGCAGGCGCCGCCCGCGATGGCGGCGGGCAGGAAGATCAGCATCAGAGTGAAGATGCAGCCGGCGATCTTGATGCCGAGCGTGATGATGATGACCAGGGTCAGCGCCGCGCCGGCGGCGAGCAGCACGGTCGTCGCGTCGATTGTCTGTAAGTCCATTCGTCCCGTTTTATGTTGCGGATTTCAGTCAGAGACTTACTATACCGCGTCAAACGCCGTTCCGCAAGCGGCGAATCTCAGATCGTCGCCCATATCGCGGTGACCAGGTCGATATAGACCCAGCTCTGAGCCGCCATTGCCGGGACGATCAGCAGGGCCGGGTACCGGACCGGCCGGAGGGGAGGCCGGAAACTCAGTCCCGCCATCACCAGAGCGGTCAGGAGGGTGCCGAGCAGTGCCAGCAGCGTCAGCTGGAGATCGAAGAGGCCGCAGCCGGGAATGAAGTTCAGGCCGAATGACATCAGAAATGTGAAATAAACCGTGATTACGAGCGTCAGGAGCGCATTCGCCGCAGTTCTGGCCGGCGGTTCCGAGCGGACGGCGGCGATTCCGGCCGCAATCATTCCGAGGTAGGCCGGAATCGAGTGAAGCGCCATGACCCAGACCGGCCAGCCGGCAGGATTGAGGCGCCCGACCGGGCCGGGCAGAAAGAAGAAGAGCGGAAGAATTGCCGCTGTCGCGGCGATTGTGAGCGGCGCTGTCTGCCTGGACGTTGTCATTCCGTTTTTTCTCCCATTCTGCTTTGAAAGCGTTTGCTTCTGAGCAGCCGCCGGGCGCAGCCGAGCTTTTTCCGGGCGGCTTCGAGGTGAAATCCGGCTGCGGCGGGGTCGGGGGAGCCGTCGAGTCCGAACAGCCGGATGCGGCCGAGCCGGTAGTGGGAGTACGGGTCTTGGGGATCGATTTCGAGAACGCGGGTGAAGTATGCGGCAGCCTTCCGGCAATCGCCTGCCTGCTGTGCGAGGAGCCCGAGATTGTAAAGCGCATCGTCGTCGTCCGGATTGGCGGCGACCGCTTTTTCAAGCCAGTATTCCGCCCGTTCCGGATTCTTCTCCGTCCCGATGCCTTTCAGATACATATAACCCAGATCGTTCAGATTTTTGCTGTAACCGTGCGTGAAAGCATATTTGGTCCATAAGAATGATTTGCGCAGATTCCGTTTCACGCCGCGGCCGCTGTAATAGGCAACCGAGAGATTGTAGGCGGCATGCACGTCTCGGAATTTCAGAAAATAATTCCGGTTCCATTCGAATGATTTCCGGTATGACTTGCGCACTCCGCCCCAGCCTTCATAGTAAAAGTACGCTATTTTGCCGCAGGCCCAGTGATCGCCCAGCTCAAGTGCGCGCCGGTAAAGGGAGAGCGCTTTTCTGCGGTCTTGCCGGACGCCGCGGCCGTGTTCATAGGAGCAGCCGAGGTTGTAGGTCGCCATGTCATGTCCCTGAGCCGCGGCGATCCGGTAATATTTGACCGCCAGCCGGTGATTCACCGGGACTCCTTTGCCGAAATCATAATGAACTGCCAGGTTGTAACACGCTTCACAATCTCCTTCGTCGGCCAGCTTCCGGTAGAGCTGAGCTGCTTCGGCGAGCTGTTCCGCAGTCGGGGAGGGGAGAAGATCGGACAGCAGGTAGCCCAGATCGAAAATCGCTTCGCGGTGGCCGCCGGCAATCGCCAGCCGGTACCAGCGTTCGGCTTCCGCAAGCCCGGCACCCGGAATCTCTCCCCGTTCGCAGGCTTTGCCGCAGTTGCGCTGCGCGTATTCATCGCCCGCTTCTGCTGCGCGGGACAGCAGTTCCAGCCCGGCTTTGAGATCGGCCGGACCGCCTTCTCCGTTCTTCAGCATAAGGCCGAGGTTGTTCATTGCGGTGAGATTGCCCTGCTCCGCGGCGCGCCGGTACCACTCTCGGGCAGCCGCTTTATCGCATTCGGTTTCGTCGTCTCCGAAATCGAGTTTGCAGCCAAGACGGCATTGGGCTTCGGCATCCCCGCTTTTTGCCTGCCGCATCAGCTCTTTCCAACCGGTTTCCTGATCCATTTTCGAACCCTCCTGCAATTATGACGCCCGGCTGCCGGTTTTCTTAGCGCTTATCCCTAATAAGCTCTAAGCGCTTTTGCGGGATGCAGCGTTACGGGAGGCGGAGGAGCTCCGCGGCGTTCCGGTGGAAAATCTGCTCCTGCTCGGCGGGAGAGAGCGGCAGCGAACGGATGAAGCCGAGCTGCTCTTTCTGGCCGTACCACGGAGAGTCGGTGCCGAAGAGGATGCGTCCGGCGCCGTGGGCGCGAATGATCCGGAGCAGCCGGTCGGCTTCGATATAGTCCGGGGAGGCCATGGCCAGATCCAGATAGACCGGCAGCCCGGTCAGGTATTTTTCGACGTCATCCCACATGGCAAGTCCGCCGAGGTGGGCGAGAATGAGCTTGACCCCGGGGAAGCGACGGTGAAATTCCGCGAGTTTTTCCGGGGTGCCCCGGCAGGGGGAATCGAACATCGCATCCCATCCGGCGTGGGTCACGACGAAGAGCCCGAGTTCTTCGCAGCGCTCCCAGACCGGGAACAGCCGCTCTTCGTCGAACCGGAAATGCTGGTATTCGGGGTGGACTTTGATGCCGGGGAGTCCGGCCGCCGCCACGGTTTCGATGGTCCGGAGCGGTTCCGGCTCGTCCGGATGAATGCCGCCGGTCATGATGAGCGGCCTCCGGTTTTCGCGCACGGCCCAGGCATTGATGTTCGTGCTGTTCCCGGGGGCGTTCACGACGGTCAGGCCGACCGCAAGATCGATTCCGGCCTCGCGCATCGACGCTTCGAGCCCGCTCCGGGTTCCGTCCGACCAGGCCGGAATTCTGGCCGCGCAGACCGCCAGCGCTTTGGCCGCCACTTTTTCGGGATAGAAATGTGCGTGAAAATCGATAACCATTTTAAATGAAAACGGACGGTTCCGGGAATTACCCCGAAGCCGCCCGCAGTGCATTAACCGGAACGTTTCTTATTTGACCGGTTCGTCCATCGGGGTCGCCGCGAGCTTCTGGAGCCATTCGACCTTCGGGAAATAGTCCTTGTAGTACGAGCGGATCAGGATCTCAAGCCCCTTCGTGCCGTACTCCCAGTCGAGGATCTTGTCTCCGAGCGCCTTGCGGACATTGCTCTGGTCGAAGACGATATCCGACGAGAAATACGGGAAAAGGTCGCCGAGGAAGCGGCTCATGAGCTTGTTGTCCATGTTCGGCGAATCCTCGTTCGGGTCGATCGAAACCCCTTCGAGTCGCAACACGCCGCAGACCGCGTCCTGGATCTGGCGGGTGGTCAGCGGGCTTTCGCCGGTGACATGGTAGGCCCGGTTCTCCACAGGCTGCTGGAAAAGCGCCGTAATCGCCTCCTGCACATAATCGATCGGCACGAAATAGACATGCTCGGACGGGATCGTTGCGAAGTTGATGCCGAGATTGACCGGCTGGACGTGCGGAACGCCGAGCTTCGAGCAGCGATGGCTCTTGAGCTTGCCGAGAAATTCGAGAATGCGGTAGAAAGCCAGCGGCTTGCGGATGCGCCCGTCCGAGCGGCGCCCGGTGATGATCGACGGCCGGTAGATCGAAAACGGGATTCCCGAATTCCGGACCAGCATTTCAGCCTTGTACTTGCTCTCTTCATAGGGATTGTTGAAGCCGCTGTCGATCGGATTGTCCTCGATGGCGCGCCCGACCAGCCTGCCCGCGATATACGCGGTTCCGACATAATGGAGCTCCTTGACCTTGAGCAGCTTGGCAAGCTCGACGATGTTTTTGCTGCCCTGGTAATTGATGCGGAACGTCCGCCCGGTCGGGTCCTGTCCCAGATTCACGTCGGCCGCGCAGTGGAAGACCACGTTCACGCCTTCGAGCAGCGGATTTTTCGCCATTTCAACCGGATCGAGGTCGACCACATCGCCTTCGATGACGCTGACCTTCGAGAGAATCCGGTCCGCAAGCTCGGGACAGCCGTCGAATTTGCATTCGTCGCGGATGATCTCCTCCGTCCTCTGCCGGGCGCTCTTTACGGCACTTTTGCGGGCAAGGCAGACAAACTCGCAATCCTGCCGTTCACGGAGCAGCGCAACGACAAAGGCGCTGCCGACGAGACCGGTGATGCCGGTCAGAAAAATTTTCTTCATAGTCCCTGGTTTTTTCGTTGTGACCCAATCGTTCAAAATAGCAAAATACGTTTAGACTATACACCTGAATCCGTGTGAATTCAAGCAGACCCCCTAAAAAAAGTCCCGAGATCGCCGTCAAAACCGGTTCGGGGCTTGATTTTGGAGGGCGCAAGGTCTATCTTATTACAATAACAGTTTGCCGGGGAGGGTATATGGGGTTACGAAAAATTCATCTGGCGATTCCGCTGCTCGCCGCGCTGATTCTGGCCGGCTGCGGGGAAGAGAAAAAATCCGCCGGCGACGGGCGGATGCCGGTTTACAGCGGGCTGCCGCCGGTCGCGTTTCTGGCCTCGGCCGTCGGCGGGGAGCGGGTCGACTCGCATTCGATGCTGCCCGAAGGGCGCAGCCCGCACGATTATTCGCCGGGCCCGCGCGAGGTTCGCGGCGTCGTGTCGTCCAGGCTCTTCTTCACGACCGGCATGAGTTTCGAGAATACGGTCAGCCGGGCGCTTGCGCCGGAGCGCACGCGCATTGTCGATGTGAGCGCGGGCGTTGAGCGGATCCCGTTCGACGGCGTCGGCTGCGACGACCCGTCGCACCGCCACGAGGGGGCCGCCGTGCACGATCACGACTGCGGACACAATCATAAGCACGGCGAAGTCTGCACGCACGATCACGACCGCGCCGGGGAGGCGCCCTGCGACGACTGCGCGAAGGACCACGCGCACGGCGCCAGCGATCCGCATGTCTGGCTTTCGGCGCACAACGCGGCGGTTATGGCGGAGAATATCGCAAAGGCGCTTTCCGAAGCCGATCCCGCCGGCGCCGCCGTCTACGCCGCGAATCTCGAGGCGCTCAAGCGGAAGCTGCGGGAGGGCGAGGAGTATGCGAAGCGGTCGCTCGCTCCGTATGCGGGGCGCGAATTTTATGTCTATCACCCGGCTTTCGGGTATTTTGCGAAGATGGTCAATCTCCGGCAGGAGGCGATCGAACTCGGCGGCCGCGAGGCGACGCCGAAGCGCCTTTCGGAAATCATCCGGCGCGCGCTGGAGAACCGTGTCAGGGTCGTTTTCGTGCAGCCGCAGTTCAATCCGAACAGCGCCCGGGCGCTCGGCAATGCCATCGGCGGCAAGGTCGCGCCGCTTGACGCGCTCGCCGCGGACATCCCCGCCAATATCCGCGCGATGACCGACGCCCTGATCGAAGGATTCGCATCCGAGGGGAGGAAATAGAACCCGATGGCTTCCTCTCCGCAAATTATCGTTGAACTGTCGGATGTCTGGTTCGGTTACGAGCCGGGCGTCCCGGCGCTCGAAGGCGTGAATTTCAAAATCGAACGCGGCCGCTCCGGCTGCATCGTCGGCCCGAACGGCGGCGGAAAAAGCACGCTGATGCGGCTGCTGCTCGGGCTCCTGACGCCGCAGAGGGGGAAAATCCGGGTTTTCGGCACGACTCCGGTTGCGGCGCGCCCGCATATCGGCTATATGCCGCAGTATCATCAGCTCGACGCGGCGTTTCCGGTCACGGTCTTCGAGGTCGTGCTGATGGGGCGTATGCGGAAGGGGTTCTGGGGGCGCTACGCCGCGGCCGACCGCGAGGCGGCGCGCAGGGCACTTGAGGAGATGGGGATTCCGGAGCTCGCGTCGCGCAGCTTCTCGGAGCTCTCCGGCGGCCAGCGCCAGCGGGTGCTGATCGCCCGGGCGCTGGCGAGCGAGCCGGAACTGCTGCTGCTCGACGAGCCGACCGCGAACATCGATCCCGGCGCCGAAGAGCAGTTCTACGCGACGCTCGATGTGCTGCGGAAGCGCATGACCGTCCTGACCGTGTCGCACGACCTCGGTTTCGTGAACCGCGAAATCGACCTTGTGATCTGTGTCAACCGGCGCGTGACGGTACACGAGGCCGCGGCCTTTTCCGCCGAGACGGCCAACGAGGTCTATCATCATCAGGTGAACCTGATCAAGCATGATCACGCCTGTTTCTGCAACTGCGAGCACCGCCGCACGGAGCCGGAGAGGGAGGACGCGAAATGAACGTTTTCCAGGAGCTGCTGCGTCCGGAGATGAGCGTCTGGCGTTATGCGCTGATCATCGGGGCGCTTTCGAGTGTTTCGCTCGGCATCGTCGGGACGATGGTCGTGACGCGGCGGATCAGTTCGCTGGCCGGGGCCGCGTCGCATGCGGCGCTGGGCGGAATCGGCGTCGCGCTGTTCCTGCAGCAGATGCTGCTGCCGTGGTTTGCGCCGATGCTCGGCGCGGTGATCGGGTCGGTTTCGGCCGCGCTGGTGGTCGGCGTCGTGAATCTGTATGCGCGGGAGCGGGAAGACACGATCATCAACGTGGTCTGGGCGCTCTGGATGTCGATCGGCCTGATTTTCCTGCACTGGACGAGCGGATATGTGGATCTCCAGGGGTATCTGTTCGGCAACATCCTGCTGGTGACCCGGACGGAGATCTATATGACGCTGGGGCTGGATCTGCTGATCCTCATCCCGACGCTGCTGTTTTACAACAACATCCTTGCGATGTCGTTCGACGGCACGTTCGCGGAACTGCGCGGGGTGCGCGTGAAGCTGATCTATTTCCTGCTGCTGGTCCTGACGGCGCTGGCGATCGTGCTGCTGATCAACGTGGTCGGCATCATTCTCGTCATTGCGCTTCTGACGCTGCCCGCGGCGACGGCGGGGTGTTTTACGCGCCACCTGTGGTCGATGATGCTGGGCGCGACGATTTTGAGCGGGGTGTTTCTGGTCGGCGGCCTGTTCGGCGGTTTCTGGATCGACCTGCCTTCCGGGCCGGTGATCGTGGTGCTGGCGGCGCTGGTCTATCTGTGCGGACTCGGATTTACCGCGTGGCGGAAGC
The DNA here is from genome assembly GCF_009695545.1 of Victivallis lenta. NCBI lineage: Bacteria > Pseudomonadati > Lentisphaerota > Lentisphaeria > Victivallales > Victivallaceae > Victivallis > Victivallis lenta. Next base: position 149,825 of record NZ_VUNS01000006.1, read on the forward strand.
GCGGTTGAGGATTTTTTTGAATTTCAGGGGGTGGTGCGAATGAAAAAACGGAATCTGATTTTCTGCGGGGCGGCCTGTTCGGCGCTGCTGCTTTTTGCCGCCGGGTGCGGCCCTTCCACGGCGGAGGAGTGTCTGAAGAACGGCGCCGACCGCGGTGCGAACGGGGACTGGAAGGGTGCGCTTAAAATGGCGGACCGCGCCGCGGAGCTGAGTCCGGACAACGTTTCGGCGCTCGTGCTGCGGGCGGTTGCCTGCGACGCGCTCGGCGAACGCGACCGCGCGCTCGATGCGGCGCGCCAGGCCGCCGTGCGCAACCCGGAGAGCTTTGCGGCGCAGTATACGCTCGGCCGGCTCTATGCGGCCGATCCGGCGCGTTACACCGATGCGCTTCCGGCGCTGACCCGCGCCGCGTCGCTGCGCGGTTTTAAGGACCGCGGCACGCTGGTCATGCTGGCGAATACGCTGGTTGCCCAGCGTTCGCCGTCGGCGATGAGCTGGCTCAATACGCTTGTCCGCATCGCGCCGGAGCTCGAATCCGAGGCGGCGTACCACAATCTGCTCGGCATTGCGCAGGCGCATGCCAGGCGTCCCGACGCGGCGCGTCAGGCGTTCACCCGCGCCTACCAGCTGGGCCGGAACAATCCGACGATCGTCTACAATATCGGCGCCTTTTTCGACCGTTATGCCTCGAATCCGCGCGCGGCGGCGTCGTTTTACCGGAAGTTCCTCGAACTCGCCGGGGAAGATGCGGCCTTTGCGGCTCGGAAGAGCGAAGTCACGGCGCGCCTCGCGCGCATACGGTGAGGCGGGAGGAGCTGCGGTTCGATGGGATTCGGCGTTTCGAAGGATGTGATCGAGGAGATCCGCTCCCGCTGCGATATCGTGGACCTGATCGGGAGTTTTGTGCCGCTCAAGCGGTCCGGAACCAACACCTACAAGGGGCTCTGTCCGTTCCATCAGGAGAAGACGCCGTCGTTCCATGTGGATGCGTCGCGGCAGATGTACCACTGTTTCGGGTGCGGCAAGGGCGGCGACGTGTTCCGTTTCTATATGGATAAGGAGAATGTCGGCTTTTCCGACGCGCTGCATATGCTTGCATCGCGCGTCGGCGTGGTGATTCCGGAGAACTCGGGTGAGAACAGCGATCCTGCCGAGGGCCGCCGCCGGGCCGATGCGCGGGAGCGGCTCTACCGCGTCAACGAGGATTTCTGCTGCTTCTTCGAGCGGACGCTGCTCGGGAACCCTGATTCCCCGCCGACCCAGTACCTGATCAAGCGCGGGATTCCGCGCGACGTTGCGGAGAAATTCCGCATCGGCGCGGCGCCGGATGCGTGGACCGCCTGTCTCGAATACGGGCTTTCGCTCGGTTATACCGAAGAGGAGCTCGTTACCTCCGGAATCGTCCGCCGCAAAGAGGAGACCGGGAGGCTCTTCGACCACTTCAAGGGGCGGCTCACCTTTGCGATCACGAACGAACAGGGCAGGGTTGTCGGGTTTTCGGCCCGCTCGCTCGAAGCCAAGCCGCCGGCCGGCAAATACATCAATACGCCGGAGAGCCCGGTGTTCAAGAAGGGGAATCTGCTTTATGCGCTGCCGCTGGCGCGCAAGATGATGGTCGAGAAGAATATGGCGATTCTCTGCGAAGGCCAGCTCGATACGATCGCCTTCCACCGCGCCGGCTTCGAGTGCGCGGTCGCGCCGCAGGGGACCGGGTTCACCGAGGGGCAGGCGCGGATTCTGAAGCGCTATGCGAACCGGATTTTCCTCGCCTTCGATGCGGATTCCGCCGGGCAGAAGGCGATTCTGCGCGCGGTCGAACTCCTGCTGCCGCTGTCGATGGAGATCAAGGTGATCCGCATACCGGGCGGCAAGGACCCGGACGAGTTGTTCCGCAACGGCGGCCCGGACGCGGTTGCCGCGGCGGTCGATGACGCGATTCCGTGGCTCGACGTGCTGGTCGCTTCGCTGCCGGAACGGTACGATATGGACTCCCCCGCCGGGCGCGGCCGGGCCGCCGGGGAGGTGGCCGGCTACCTGCTGAAGATCACGAGCCAGGTCGAGCTTGAGCTGTATATCCGCAAGGCCGCCACGGCGCTCCAGATCAGCGAGGAGGCGTTCTGGTCCGAGCTGCGCCGGATACAGGCCGGGGCGCGCCGGAGCGATTTTTCGGCGGTTCCCACCGAAACGGCGGTTCCGGCGCCGAAGCCGGAGAAATTCGCATCGGCGCCGGGGCTTTCGGCTGCGCTGCTGACGCTGCTTGAGCTGGCGATTTCGTCCGAGGAGGCGGCGAAGCGGCTGTCGGAACTCTGTTCGCCGGAGGAGCTCGGCAGCGAGGACACGGTCGGCCGGGCGTTGAACGCCGTGATCGACGCGGCCCAGAACGGAGTGCATGCGAACGCGGCTTCACTGCTCGGGGAGATGCTGATCGAGTCGCCGGACCCGGCGGTCAGCCGGGTGCTGGTCGAGCACCGGGAGTTCGCCGATCCGGAGAAGGCGCTGGCCGACTCCGTCGCGCAGCTGCGGCGCGCCCGCAGCAGGGAATCGCGGGCCGAGCTGCTGGTCCGGCTCCGCGGCACGGTCGATCCGGCCGAAAAAATGGCGATACTGAAACAAATTTCCGAATTGCGGTGACACGGTGCGGATTTCCGGCCGTTCCGCGGATGGAACAGGAAGGTGAGAGATGAAACGGTTCTGGTTGATTTGTGCGGCGGGCGCGGCAGCGGTCCTGACCGGCTGCGTGCGGGAGGTCGAGAGCAAGGAGCAGAAGTTCGTGGCGGGGTCCCTGCCGCTGCCGGAGTACGCGCCGCTCGAGCGCTACAAGCTCGGCATCAACCTCGAGGGGGATCGCGAATATGTGGCGGGCGGCGACAGCACGCTGCATTTCACGATCACGAACCTCGATACGGAGCCGGTGCGGATTCCGGAGTGGTATATGAACGAGCCGGACAACCTGCTGCTCTACTGCCAGCCGTGGTTCCCCGGCCAGGAGGAGCCGGATGAAAATCTCTGGGTGCCGATCGAGATCGAGACGAAGAAGCCGGATTTCCGTTTCCCGCTGGAGCTCTCCCCGGAGAGCAAGGTGTTCATCGACCGCGACCTGCGCATCCTGCGCGCCCTGAAGCTGACGCCGGAGGGGGAGCGGCGCTTCTTCATCAAGGTGAAGCTGAATCTGAAGTCGGTCGACGTCGAGAGTCCGGTTTTCGGCATTTCGGTCCATTCGCAGGAGGCCGAGGAGGCGAAGCTCAAGGCGCAGCAGCAGAGGAAACAGCGTGAAGCCCTCTGAGGAGACCGCCTGCGGCGTGACGCCGGAGGAGTTCGAGCGGTTTACGCTCTATTGCTGCCGCTCCGACAACAGCGTGGACAATCTGCGCCGGGCCGAGCTGCTCGGTTTCGGCGGAGGAGTGCGGATCGCGCCGGGGGCGATCGTCCGCATCGGCGCGAATCCGATCGGCGAAAACAGTTTTATCGGGCTTTACTGCTATGTGAACGGCGACGTGCGCATCGGCCGCAATGTCCTGATCGGTCCGTACTGTTCGCTGCCGGCCGGGAATCATAAATTCGACCCGGCGACGCAGAGTTTTGCGACGAAGCGGGATGCCGCGAAGCCGATCGTGATCGGCGACGGCAGCTGGCTCGCGTCGGGATGCACGGTGACCGGCGGCGTGACGGTGGGACGCTGCAATCTCATTTGCGCGAACTCCGTCGTCACGCACGATACGCCGGATTATGCGATCATGGCCGGCACGCCGGCACGCCGGATCGGGGAGATCGACCCGGAGAGCGGCGAGTACCGTTACTGGAAGTGAAACGCGCGTTCCGCGAGCGTTTTCCGCCGGAGGGCGGAGGGAAGGGGGCCTGTCGTGAAGTTTATCGGGAGACATACCGGAAACACGGTTTTTCCGTCGCCGGAGCCGGGGGAGGCGGTCGGTTTGAATCCGCCCCCGCTGCAATGGGTTCCGGAACCGGGGTCCGGTCCTTACCGGGTCACCGTGACCGGCGCGGACGGCGGAACCCTGTTCGATGTCGAAACGGAGCGGAACGTCTTCCGCTTTCCCGCGAAGCTGCCGGCGGGCCGCTATCGCTGGAATGTGCGCCGCGGTGCCGACGAGCGCGGCGAATGGGCGTTCACGGTTTCGCCGGATGCCGTCGAGTTCCTGCCGCCGTCGGCGGAGGAGCTGCTCGCCGCGCTGCCTGCGGAGCGCCCGCGCCACATCTACTTTCCGGAGGAGCTCGCTTCTCTGGCGGCCGCCCATCCGGTCCAGCTGGCAATTCTCGAACGCAATGTGAAGCTGGCTCTGGAAGAGGGATTCATGCGCTACCCCGATTTCTGGCGCGCCGGCGGCCGCACCGATTACCGCAGCGCCCTCGACGAAGTGCGCCGGTTTCTCGACCGTAACACGGCGGCCTGTGCGCTGCTGTGGCTCTTCCGGCGCGAGCGCCGGGCGGGGGAGTATGCCCGGCGGGCGCTGCTGACGGTCTGCGAGTGGAATCCGGCCGGGGCGTGTTCGGTCGCGGGGCCGTGGGGCGACGAAGTCGGGCTCTCGATCGTGCGGATTCTGCCCGCCGTGTTCGACTGGGTTTACGAACTGCTTTCTCCGCAGGAGCGGCGCTGGGCGGCGGAGACGCTGCGGCAGCACGCGCGGCAGGTTTACGGGCTCCTGACGGAGGGCGATTATTTCGGGGAACCCGGCAATTCGCACTCCGGCCGGCTGCCCGGGTATCTCGGGGAGCTTGCACTGGTGCTGCACGGCGAAATTCCGGAGGAGGAGTGCCGGCGCTGGCTCGCGTGCGCGCTTGATCTGTACGGTTCGATCTTTCCGCACTACGGCGGCCGCGACGGCGGCTGGGCCGAGGGGCCGTTCTACGCCTCCAGCTATACGAAGTGGTATCTGCCGTTTTTTCTGGCCGTGGAGCGCATCAGCGGATTTTCATTTCTGGTCAAGCCGTTTTTCCGCCATGTCGCGGAGTTCTTCCTGCATTTCGCCGTGCCGGGAATGGAGTGCCATCCGTTCGGCGACGGTCACTGGCCGACTGAATCCGAGTGGCCCGGATTTCAGGCGCAGAATCCGTTCGGCATTTATGCCGAACGCTTCGGTCCGGAGCTCGCAAGGCGGTTTTCGGCGCGCTGCGACGCCGCGATCGAACGCTATGAGCTGCATCTGCTCGATGTGATCCGGCCGGAGCCGCGCGCCCCGCTGCCGCCGGAGAGCCGGGTCGGTACCGACCGCAGCTATGTTTCGCACGATGCCGGACTGGCGAGCCTGCACACCTGTCTTGCGTGTCCGGAGCGCGATATCGCGGTTTTCGCCCGTGCGAGCCGTTACGGCACGCCGAGCCACCAGCACGCGGACCAGGGGGACTTCGCCCTGCTGATCGGCGGGCAGGCGTTTCTTGCGCCGAGCGGCAGCTTCGGGTATCAGTTCGGCGAGCCGCACCACCGGATCTGGACGCAGCAGACCGTTGCGGCGAACTGCTTCCTCATCGACGGGGAAGGGCAGAAGAAGAACAGCCCCGAGGCGACGGGATGGATGGAGACGGAGCTGGAGCGGGAGGATGTTTCGCGTATCGTCATGCACCTCGAAGAAGCGTATCCGATGCTCGAACGCTGTACGCGCACACTGATTTTCAACCATCGTACCGGCGCTTTGACCGTGACCGATGAAATCCGGGCCGCGAAACCGGTCGCGCCCGACTGGCGGCTGCACAGCTATGTCGCGCCGGAGCCGGACGGAGCAGGATTCCGCATTGTCCGTCCGGCCGGCATCCTCCGTTTCGAGGTGCGCGGCCCCGGAGAAGCGGTCTATTCGGCCGGAAACCGTTACTGTTATCCGAACGGAGCCGCGGAGGAGACGGTTCCGTGCCGCGAGCGCGAGCCCCAGTGGCATATGAACTGGCGCTTCGCTCCGGCGAAGGAGTTCGTGATAGAAGCCGTGTTTCATCCCGATTGCAACCAGAGGAGGAAAGAGGAATGCTGAAACTTATCATGCCGAATGGACTGAGCCGGGACTACCGGACGATCCGGCGATTCATCAAAATCATGGAGACGATGGGCGCCTACGGGTTCCGGGACCTGGCCGAAAACGTCTACCCGAATCACAGATTTTCGTGGATGAAGCGTTCGCCGGGCGGAACGGAGAAGCATTCGCGTCCGCAGAAGCTCCGGCTGATGTTCGAGGAGCTCGGGCCGACCTTCGTCAAGCTCGGGCAGATCCTGTCGACCCGGCCGGACCTGATTTCGAAGCCTTACGCCGACGAGCTGACCCGGCTGACCGAACATGTCGCCCCGTTCCCGGTCGAGCAGGTCGAAGCGATCATCGTCGAAGAGTTCGGCAAGCCGCCGCAGGAGCTGTTCGCGGAATTCAGCAGCCGGCCGATGGCCGCCGCCAGCATCGGGCAGGTGCATGCCGCGAAACTGAAGGACGGCATGGAGGTCGTGGTCAAGGTGCGCCGTCCCGGCATCGTCGAAACGATCAACACCGATCTGGAAATCATGCGTTTCATCGCCGGGAAGATGGAAGAGTATTCGGAGTCCTTCGAGCGGATGGAGCCGACCCGGATCGTTTCCGAATTCGCCTATTCGCTGAGCAGGGAGCTGAATTACCGCGCCGAAGCGGCGAATTTGCTGCTGTTCCATAAAAATATGTCCGGCACGTCGAATATGAAAGTGCCGGCGCTCGTGCAGGAGCTTTCGGGCGAGAAGGTGCTGACCATGGAGCGTATTCACGGGGACTCGGTCACGACGGTGCTGGCCGACCCGGAGAAGGCCGCCCGGTACGACCTGAAGTTTCTGGCGGAGGTCGGGGTGAACTCGATGCTGAGCCAGATTTTCGAATACGGCTTCTTCCACGCCGATCCGCATCCCGGAAATATCTTTCTGCTGAAGGGCAATATTCTGGTCTTTATCGATTTCGGCATGATGGGGCGGGTCAGCATCGCCGAGCGGCACGATTTCGTGAAGGTCATCGACTACATGCTGCGCGGGGAGATTTCGCTGATGACCGACTGCGCGCTGCGCATGACCATCTCCGGGCAGTTCGCCGGCAGCCGTGACGATCTCGAGCGCGACGTTTCGGATCTGGTCGACGAGAACATCAATCTGCCGCTCGACAAGATCAGCGTGGCGCACATCCTCGAACAATTGCTGCAGTTGTTCGAGAAGTATCATATGGCGCTCAAGCCGAATCTCTATATGATGTTCAAGGCGCTCATCACGATCGAGCACATCGGGCGGAGTTTCAATCCGCAGCTGAAGATCGTCGAGATGGTCCGGCCGTTCATACAGCAGATGAAGCTGCGCGGCATGGACCCGCGCGGACACATCCGGCGGTTTCTGGATAATTTCGGCGACAACCTCACGGCGCTCGAGTCGCTGCCGCTGTCGCTGCGCAACGTGGTTTCGAAGTTCGAGGCGGGGCAGCTGACCTTGCGGGTCGAACACCACCGGCTCAACGATATCGAGGAGACGCTTTACGTGACCGGTGAACGGCTGTCGCGTTCGCTGCTGGTCGCTGCGCTGCTGGTCGGTTCGGCGCTGATCGTCGTTGCGAAGATTCCGCCGTACTGGGGGGAGAATACCTCGGTGATCGGCATGTTCGGCTTCCTGATTTCCGGCGGCCTGAGTCTGGTGATCCTGATCGCCGACCACCGCCAGCGCCGCAGCTTCCTGCGCGACCGCGTCAAGCGGCGGCGCGAGGAGGAGATGAAATTGCACAAGTGACCGTTTCTTCCCGGACGGCGGGGGGGCGGGCGGCCGGTATTGCGGGTGGACACGGTGTTTTCACCCGATCGCCGCGGCGCGGTCCGCGATGCCGCCGAATGGAAAATTTTAAAAAACACGGTTCCCCTGTTTGATTTCTGCTGATTGATTAGTATAATATATACGGCAGATTTCCGGGGGGGAACTTCCGGGGCGATGAGTAAGGGATGCAGATGTAAGGAGGTCTGGTGATGGCATGGACTCAGAATGAAATCGAAGCGTGCATTGAGAGCTGCAGGAAAAAAGCGGCGGTTGACGCGGAGTTCCGCAGGAAACTGCTGGCCGATCCCGCTGCTGCCGTGAAAGAGGTTTCCGGCAAGGAGATTCCGGCCGGGTTCAAGATTCGAATTCTCGAAAACGATCCGGCTTACGACGCGACGTTCGTGCTGCCTCCGCTGGTTTCGGGAAACATCTCCGACCGCGAGCTTGACGAAGTCGCCGCCGGCATCTGCGGCATGCAGACCTGTGCGATGGACGCCTGCGGCATAGCCGGGAATGGTTCCAAGTAAATTGCGGAGGGGCTCTATGCAGTGGACGCAGCAGCAGATCGACGAGTGTATCGAAGCGTGTCGCAGGCGGGCCGCCGTCGATGCGGGGTTCCGCGGGAAGCTGCTGTCCGATCCGGCGGCGGCGATCCGGGAACTTTCCGGCCGGGAGATTCCGGCCGGGTTCCGGATCAAGGTGCTGGAAAACGATCCGGCTTACGATGCGACGTTCGTGCTGCCGCCGCCGGTCGCGGGCGGCGTTTCCGACAATGAGCTGGACGACGTGGCCGGCGGCGCAGTTTGCGGCAGTTATGCCTGCGAACCGCACGCCTGCGGCACCCACGGCAAACCTAAATGATTTCGGAGGGATAGAACGATGGCCTGGACTCAACAGGAAATCAACGAGTGCATCAATTTGTGCAAACAGAAGGCGGCGGCGGATGCGGAGTTCCGCAGGAAGCTGCTGTCCGATCCGGCGGCGGCGATCCGGGAGCTTTCCGGCCGGGAGATTCCGGCCGGGTTCCGGATCAAGGTGCTGGAAAACGATCCGGCCTATGATGCGACGTTCGTGCTGCCTCCGGCGGTCTCCGGCGGCGTGTCGGACAAAGAGCTTGACGGCGTGACCGGCGGAAGTGCGCTCTGCGCCTTTGAAACCTGTGCCGCAAACGCCTGCGGGGCGGACAAGTGACGCAGTCGCGCGGCGGATGCTGATTCATGCTCTGGTCGAGATACAACCATCTGTTCCGGTCGGAAGGGCGCGGGTGGCTGCTCTACAATGCGTTGTCCAATTCGTTTCTGGCGCTGCCTGAGCCGTTCGGCGAAAAGTTCGCGGAATTGCGCGCCGGGGATGAGTTCCGGTGCGATGATCCCGGCGTCACGCTGCAGTTGATCGCCGCCAAGGCGGTGGTCGATTCCGGCGAGGACGACCGGCTGCGCGACGTATTGCGCATGAAGCGGCGGCTGGCGGATCTGAGCGAACGCATGCTGCTGCTGACGGTTGCGCCGACGCGGAGCTGCAACTTTGCGTGTCCGTACTGCTTCGAGGCCAACCGGGCCGGAATCGACATGAGCCGCGAGACGGAGGAGCAGCTGGTCCGGTTTGCGGAGCGGTTTCAGCCGGGGCAGTTGTTCGGCGTGACCTGGTTCGGCGGCGAGCCGCTGTTGCGTTTCGCGCAGCTCCGGCGGCTCTCCGAACGGTTTCTGGCGCTGGATTTCCGCCGTTACAGCGCTTCGCTGATCACCAACGGCTACCTGCTGGATGCGGACAAGGCGGCGCTGCTCGACGAACTCGCAATCCGGGAGGTGCAGATCACGCTCGACGGCCCCGAGGAGGTGCACGACCGGCGGCGCACACTGGTCTCCGGCGGCGGGACATTCCGGCGGATTCTGGAAAATATCGACGCGCTGTTCGCCTCCGGATGGACCGGGCGGCTGCTGCTGCGGGTCAATGTCGACCGGACCAATGCGGAGGAGTACCACCGCATCTGCGAATTTCTGTACGGGCGCTATTCCGATCACGCGAAGCGGCTGCATGTCTACCCCGGCATCGTTCATGCGATGGGCAGGGAGAATCCGGATACCGCGTGTCTCTTCGATGTCGACGAGGCGGCGGATTTCCAGATCGAACAGTTCCGCCGGCACGGAGTGCGGAATCACCCGTTCTACCCCGGCCGCAAGCTTTTCAACTGCATCGCCGCGCGGCGGAACGGCTACGTGGTCGGTCCCGAGGGCGAACTTTACAAGTGCTGGAACGATATCGGCATCGCGGAGCGGATCGTCGGCCATATCGACCCGGAGAAGCCGTGGAACAATGCGCTGCTCGCGGAGTGGCTTGAGGGGCAGTGTGCGCTGAACGATCCGGAGTGCCTCTCCTGCGGGCTGATGCCGGTGTGCGACGGCGGCTGCCCCGCGCTGCGGCGGGAGAAGGCCCCGCATTGTTCGCGTTACCGGAACCGGCTGCCTGAATTGCTGGAGGCCCACTATGATGCGACCCGGAGCGGCGACGATTGAGATCGAGCCGGTTCACCTGTTCAACCTGAAGGATTACCGGCTGTTGTTCACGGCGCGCCAGCAGGCGTTTTTCGGGGATTCGGCGCCGGGCGGCGGGCATCTGCTGTTCGGCGCGCGCTGCTGCGGCGAACCGGCGGGCGTGGTGTGGGGCGGGCCGGACCGGAATCCGGGCGGGTTGTTCTTATTCCATTTGTATGTGCCGGAGCGCTTCCGGCGGCGCGGCATCGGGCGGCAGCTGCTGGAAACGGTGTGCGCCGCCGCATCGGAGGCGGGATTCCGCGAGGTGTATGTGCGGTTTCGCCGCCGGAACCGTGCGGAAAACGCGTTGTGGAATTTTCTGGAAAGGGTCCCCGGGCCGTGTGTCCGGCTGGAGACGGCGTTCCGGCTGGAGCTGCCTGCCGGAGCGGAACGCGAACTGCGGGTGCGTTCCCGTTCCGGGCGGTGGCGGCTGCTGCCGCTGGAAGCGGCGCTGGATGCGCTGGGGGAGACGGAGCGCGCGGCGATGGCGGAGCGGGAGCGGCGTTTCCGTGAAGGGCTGGAGCGGCTTCCGCTGACGGATCCGGCGGCGTGGCGGAGATTTCTGCGTGACGGGGTTTTTCTCGCTCCCTTCGGGGAGCATTCGGAGTTGCCGCAGTTCGGGCGGGCCTGCGTGGAACGCGACTCCGGGCGGCTGGCCGGATGGCTTTCCGGCGAGGTGGCCGGCGGCGGACTGCATGTGCGGCGCGCTTTTGTGGAGCCGGAGTTTCGCGGCGGCGAGGTGATGGCGCTGCTGGCGGAGGAAGTCTACCAATGGATGCGGCAAACCGGCGGCCCGGTCCGCTGGGAGGTGAAGTATTGGAACCGGGTGTTTCAGCGGGGCTGCCTGCGGTACGCCGGGCGTTTGAAGATCAGTGAATCGGTCGAAGACTGCGTGAAAATAATACCGGTAACAGATGGAGGCGGTGAAAATGAACAAAATCGAAGAGAATCTGGCGAAGTGGAAGGAGATCGAGGCGAAGGTGATTGCACGGGCGCTGACCGATGAGGCGTTCCGCACCCGCCTGGAGCAGGACCCCCGCGAAACGATCGAAACCGAGTTTCAGTGCAAAGTCAGCGGCGACGTGACTTTCAGAGTGCGTGAGGAGGAGAATCCCGGCGAAATGACCATTCTGCTGCCGAAGCTCCCGAAAAAGGAGATGGGCGAGCAGTTGACCGACCGCGAAATCGACGACATCGTGGCGGCGGGGAACATCGGCATCGCGGTCGGCATCGTGACCACCGACATCGTGCTGGTCAAGGGGATCGCCTGACCGTCGAAGGAGGGCCGGATTGAATTTTGCCGATTACAAGCGGTTTCTGGAATGGTATATGGGGGACGACGAATTCCGGGAACGGTTCGACTGCGCCCCGGCGGCCGCGCTGCGCGAGGCGGCCCTGAGTCCGGAAACCTCCGTGGAGTTCCTGCAGGCGATCGCGGCGGGCTGCCGCAGTTACAATTTCCGTCCGGTTATGGAGCGTTTTCCCGCCGAGCTGGCGGAACTGCGGGGCTTCGCGGCGGCGCTGGAGGAGGCCAACCCGTTCACGGTGCGCTGCCGGAACGCCTGCGGCGGCAATGCGCGCTTCGAGGAGTGGCGGGAGCGCCGGCGCCGGGCGAACCGGGCGGTGCTTCAGCCGCTCTATTTCGACCGCTCTTTCAATATCGCGGTCGCGTATGAATTGGGAGTGGGGTGCTCCGGACAGTGCGGCTTCTGCTGCTTCGACGCGCCGCCGCTGCAGGAGAATTTCCGGTACACGCCGGAGAACCGGGAGCTGTGGCGCGGTGTGCTGGCGCTCTTTTGCGAACTGCTCGGCGACCGGGCGGGGGCGGCGGCGCTCTACTGGGCGACCGATCCGTTCGACAACCCGGATCTGGAGAAGTTCTACCGGGATTTTTACGAATTGAACCAAGTCTGGCCGCCGATCACCACGCGCTGGCCGCTGCGCGACCCGGAGCGGACCCGCCGTTTTGCCGGAGAGGGGCGCGAACACGGCCAGCCCGGCTGCCGCTTTTCGATGACGGAGCGCGGGGAGTTGCGGCGCTTTTTCCGGGCGTTTTCGGCGGAGGAGGCGATGGACTGGAGCCTCGTGCTGAACAACCCGGAATCGCTGAACCGCTATTCGGCCAGCGGCCGGGCGCGGCAGGCGGAGCCGGAGATGCCGGGAAGGTGTCAGGAGGACACCACCAGCTGCTGTCTCTCCGGCTTTCTGGTGAATTTGTGTCGCCGGAGCATCCGGCTGGTGTCGCCTTGCGTGCCGGATGAGGCGAATCCGTACGGCTTTCACCTGTGGAGCGAGGCGTCGTTCCGCGACGCGGCGGAGCTGGAACGGGTTCTCGGCGGAATGCAGGAACGTTTTTTCCCGGAAGGGCCGGAGGCGCTGCCGTTCCTGCGGCTGCCGCCCGTCTGGAATCTGGAGATTTCCGGGGGGCGCGCTGAACTCACTTCCCGCTATCTGGTGCGGCGCTTCGCGGTGTCGCCGCAGGAGGCTGCGCTGCTGGAACGCCTGAAAACCGGTATCTCCCGGCGGGAGTTCGACCGGGAGTTCGGCGGGGAGCTGGCGTTTCTCGGGAAAACGCATGGATTGTTGGAAACGCTGTGGAAATCCGGCATGCTGTCGGAGGAGGAAGAGAATTGGACCGGTTCGATATCACGTTGGTGAATATGCCTTTCGCAATGCCGCTGATCGCGCCGCTGGGCGTCGGCGTGCTGTGCGGGGCGCTGCGCAGGGCCGGCTGCCGCGTCCGCTGCCGGTTTGCGAATGTCGACCTGGCGGAGCGTGTGCCGGAGGAGCTTTATGACTACCCCGCCTCGAACGGCTTGAATGTGGATGTGATGCTGGCGGACTGGCTGTTCGCGGAGCCGTTGTTCGGGCCGGACCCGGAGCGCGACCGCCGTTTCCTTGAAATCCTGCAGGATGAGTGCGGCCACGACCGGGTGGTCTGGAACGGCCGCTACCGCTCGTCCGGCGACCTGCTGCGCGACGTTCCGCTGCTGAAGCGCGAGGCGGCCCGCTGCGTGGAAAAGACCGCCGCCGCGCTGGCGGACGGCTCCACCCGGATCGTCGGCTGTTCGAGCACCTTCTTCCAGCGGCTCGCTTCGCTGGCGCTGCTGAAGCGGGTCAGGGAGCTGAATCCGGAAGTGGTGACCTTTCTGGGCGGTTCCGACTGCGAAGGAGAGGCGGGGATGGAGGCGGTGCGCAGTTTCCCGTTCGTCGATTATGTGTTCTGCGGCGAGGGCGACCTGACCGTGCCGGAGATGACCCGCCGGGTGGTGCGGAACGAGCGTTCGGCGGAGCTTCCCTTCGGCGTGTTCGACCGGGCCAAGGCGGAGCGGGGCGTGCCGGAGGTCGCCTGCGTGCCGGGCGATGCGATCGCCGAACCCGATTCGAGCGACTACTACGAACGGATCAAAGGGAGCCGCCTGCACCGGGCCGCCGTGCGGAAGTATTTTCTGGAAAGTTCGCGCGGCTGCTGGAAAGGGCAGAAGCAGCATTGCAGTTTCTGCGGCCTCAACGGGGAGCGGGTCGCCTACCGGCGCAAAGATCCCGGACAGGTGCTGGCCGAACTGCGCCGCGGCTACCGGGAGTTCGGCTGCCGCATCTTCCTGACCGCCGATACGGTGCTTGACCTGAATACGATGCGCGACACGCTGCGCATCTTCGGGGAGGAGGCTCCCGACGCTGTCATCAGTTATGAGACGGTTTCGACGCTGACCGAGGAGCAGGTGCGGTTTCTGGCCGACTGCGGCGTGATGGTGATCCAGAGCGGGATTGAAACGCTGCACCCGAAGCATATCCGGCTGCTGAACAAGGGCAACGGCACGTTGTCGAGCATCGCGCTGCTGAAATTCGCGCTGGAGAATCGTATCCAGGTGCTGTGGAACATGCTCAGCGGCATTCCCGGCGACTCGCCGGAGGAGTATCGCTGGGTGATGGAGCTGATTCCGAAGCTTGCCCACCTGCCGGGTCCGAACTGGGGCGCGATCCGCTTCGACAAGTTCAGCCTGTACTGGAAGGAGCCGGAGCGGTTCGGCCTGAAGCTGGCTCCGATGAAAGGCTACCGCGTGCTGATGCCGGAAGATTCGGTCCGCCTAGAACGGTGGGCGCTCTTCTATGACAATCTGAATCCTGCCGCCCGCACCGGCCAGCAGGAGATCGCCGAGGTGCGCAAGGCGGTCGATGCGTGGTACCGGGATTCCCACCCCGCGAAGCATCATCTGGAATTCACCGCTCCCGACCGGCTCCGCGACACCCGCCCCGGCGCACTGGCGGCGGAGTACCGGCTTTCCCCCGATGAACAGGCGGTGCTCCGGGCGGCGCGCTCCCCGGCCGACCGGGCCGCAGTGGAGGCGTTGCCCGGAAATCCGGTGCGGGCGATTGAAAATATGAAGGAACACGGCTATCTTATCGAAGTGGAAAACCGGCTGCTGGCGCTGCCGCTGATTCCTCCGGGCGCGGAGCGGATCGAAAAAAGCAGAATGCGCTACCGCAGCCTTTTCCGCGGGCAGACGCTCCCCGCCGCGACGGTGTGGGAGGAGGGCGCTTTCATACAGGTCGGCCGCTGAACAGGGTGATGGATGAACAGGAATCTTTTCCGCAAAAATGCGATGCTCAAGGCCGCTTCGCCGTTTGAGCTGAACCGGCTGGTTTCCATTTTCAACGGGCGCGAGGCGCTGGCGCTGCTGGCGCTGGGCGTGACGGTGATCGCGGCGCTGGCATGGGGGATTTTCGGGGTGATCTACGAACGGGTCAGCGGGAACGGAATCGTGATGCTGCAGAGCCAGTTCGACACGATCCAGGCCCCCGCCGGAGGAGTGCTGATCTCCTTCGACCTCGAAACCGGCGACTTTGTCAGGCGCGGTCAGATGGTCGGGCGGCTTTTCTCGTTTTCAGATCTCGAAAACCTGCGCGAAAGCTATCAGAAGCTGAAAATGCTTCAGGGCAATCTGGAGGAGGTCCGCCGGTACACCGACCGGCTGAAAAAGGGCAAGCAGAGCCATTTTCAGAAAAGTTCCGAAGTGCTGGATGAGACGATCGGCCGCCTGAATGAGGAGCTGGAGTGGCTGAGCCGCTACGTGGACAAGGGCAGGGACCTCTCCGAGCGCGGCACGATCTCGCAGCAGCAGTGGCACGAGGAGCAGGAAAAATACCATGCCAAGCTCAAGAACCGCGCCGACTACCTGCTCAAGAAACTCGAGGAGGAAAATTCGCTCTCCGAAGCTGATTTCACGCTCGCCAAGGAGATCATGTCCGTGGAGGTCGAGGTAAACTCCGCGCTTTTCGAGGTCGCGCTGCTGCGCAACAAGCTCGAATACAACACCCGGATCGTCAGCACCCATTCCGGCACCGTGACCAGCGTGAACTACACTCCGGGGTCGATCGTGGCCGCCGAAGCCAACCTCGCCAGCCTGATCGACCTCGACGACCAGACCGACGAGACGTGGGAGCTGTATGCATATTTCTCCGTTGCCGACAGCAAGAAGATCCGGCCCGGGATGAGCGCGATCGTGACCCCGTCGTCGGTGAAGGCCGAGCGCGACGGTTCCATCCGCGGCACGGTCACCCATGTCGGGACCTATATTCTGCCGGTCGAATCGATCGACCGCACCTTCCGCAATGCCGCATTCGCGCAATATCTGCTCAGGCAGTGTGCGAATATGCCGGTCGAAGTGCGCATTCTGCTGTCGCGGGACCGGAACTCCCCGAACGGTTTCCGCTGGACTTCCGGCTCCGGTCCGGATATCGAGGTCAGCGCCGGGACTCTCTGCGCGGCCAGCGTGGTCGTGGACAGGGAGCCGCCGCTGGAACTGGTCTTTTCCGGATTGCGCAGATTCATGTTCGGCCAGGGCGTAATGGAGGAGTTCCAGTTGAAAAACGCCCGGACCGGCTCCGGAGGCGAGTGACCCATGACGCTGCGGAAAAGACGGGTCGAATGCCCGATGGTGCTCCAGATGGAGGCGGCTGAATGCGGCGCCGCCGCGCTGGCGATGGTGATGTCGTATTACGGCGCGGTCGTGCCGCTGGAGCGGCTGCGCGACGAGTGCGGCGTCTCCCGCGACGGCAGCAAGGCTTCGAGCCTGCTCAAAGTGGCGCGCAACTACCATTTCAGGGCGCAGGGATACCGCGAAGAGGAGCTTGACGGGCTGGAACGCCATGCGCTGCCGCTGATCCTCTTCTGGAACTTCAATCATTTCGTGGTCTATACCGGGCGCTGTGGGCGGAAGTTCTGCATCAACGATCCCGCCCTCGGACCGCGGCTGGTGGATGCGAAAGAGATGGACGAGTCGTTCAGCGGCGTGCTGCTGGAGATCGTCCCCGGCGAAGGTTTCGGGCGGTTCGGGCGCGAACCGTCGCTCGCCGGCTCGCTGTGGCGGCGGCTGGAAGGGTGCCGCGGCACCTTTCTTCTGCTGCTGCTGACCGGGCTGCTGCTGGTGCCGGGCAATCTGCTCACTCCGAACCTGTCGAAGATTTTCATCGACAACTTCATGATGGACCGTTTCTACAACTGGGGGACGCCGCTGATCACGCTGGCGCTGCTGACGCTGCTGGTCACGCTCTTTCTGACCTGGATTCAGTGCAACGGCCTGGTGCGGCTGAATCTGAAGGTGGCCCTGACGGGATCGGCTTCGTTTCTGTTCCGGGTGCTGCACCTGCCGGTGAGCTTTTTTGCCGGCCGCCAGAGCGGCGAACTGGCGACCCGCGTGCAGCTGAACGACCGGGTCGCGGCATTTCTCTCGGAACAGCTCGCCGCGAATCTTCTCAGTTTGATCACGCTCTTTTTCTATGCGGTCGTGATGTTCTGCTACGACGCGGTGCTCGGCACGCTGGCGGCGGTGATGGGCGCGGCGGTGCTGCTTCTGCTCCAACGGAAGCTCAAATCACGCAAGCTGCTCGGGCAGAGCATCCAGCTGGATACCGGCATGCTCTACGGCACCAGCGCCACCGGCGTGATGCTGATCGAGACGCTGAAGGCGTCGGGCGGTGAAAACGACTTCTTTTCCGGCTGGAGCGGATTTCAGGCCCGGAGCCTGCTCGGGCGGCAGAAACTGGAGGCCTCCACCGTGCTGCTCGGCACCTTCCCGAACAGCGTGCAGAAGGTCACTGTGGCGCTGGTCACCGGTCTGGGGGCGCTGCGGATTCTGGCCGGCAGCATGACCGGCGGCGCGTATCTGGTCTTTCAGCTGATTCTCGGTTACTTCTTCGTTCCGCTCGAACAGCTGGTCAACCTCGGCAATTCGCTGCAGGAGATCGATGCCGGGCTGAAGCGGCTCGACGATGTGATGACCTGCCGCGAGGACCCGTATTCGTTCGAAGAGGGGCCGCGCCATGCCGGCGAGCCGGTGCCGAAACTGGAGGGACGGCTGGAGCTGCGCGACGTTGCGTTCGGCTACAATCCGACCGCCGAGCCGGTGCTGCGCAACTTCAGCCTGACGGTGAAGCCGGGGGAACGGGTTGCGATCGTCGGTCCGTCCGGTTCGGGCAAATCCACGGTGGCGAAACTGATCGCGGGGCTGTATCGGCCGTGGCAGGGAGAGATCCGGTTCGACGGTGAACCGCGCGAATATTATTCGCACACGGAGCTTTTCAATTCCTTTGCGATGGTCGACCAGGATATCTTCCTGTTTCGCGGCACCATCTGCGACAATCTGACCATGTTCGACCGTTCCATCCCGATCGCGGATGTCGAGCGGGCCGCGCGCGACGCATGCATCCACGACCAGATCGCGGCGCGCAGTTTCGGCTATTTTTCGGAAGTTGGCGAGGGCGGCGGCAATTTCAGCGGCGGCGAACGCCAGCGGCTCGAAATCGCACGGGCGCTGGTGTCGAATCCCTCCCTGCTGCTGCTGGACGAGGCGACCAGCGCGCTTGATCCGGAGACGGAGTTGCGGATCGACCGCAATTTACGCCGCCGCGGCTGCAGCTGCGTGATTATCGCGCACCGCCTCAGCACGATCCGGGATGCCGACCGGATCGTGGTGCTCGAACGCGGAGAGGTCGTGGAGACCGGAACCCATGAAGAACTGCTGGCGAAGGGCGGCTTCTACGCCCGGCTGCTTGCGAACATATGAAGAAACCATGAGAACTGACCGCATCGGACAACTGCTGAACTCCATCGCGACCGGCGAATACGCCTTTTCCGGCCGTGCCATCCCGCTGGATGATCCGGAGAGCTGCTGGATTGTGCTCTCCGGCGCGCTCGATCTCTTTTCGGCGCGCATGATGCCTGACGGCTCCTGCGGCGCGCGCCTGCCGGCCGGGACGGGCGACTGTCCGCTTCACTGCGTGATTCCGGGCGTCGCTGCCGTTGCGGACGGGGAAGGGCGGCGGATTCTGCTGGCGATGCCGCTGCCCGGCACGCGCTGCGTGAAGGTGCCGTCCGCGGCGCTGGAAGCGCTCTGTCGCCGGGAGCCGGAGCTGGCGGAATTTCGCCGCGCCGGCCTGGCGCTCTGGCTGGAGAGTTTCGGCGGGGAGACCGCCGGGGAGGCGGGAATCGAGGAGCGGGCGGAGGCGTTCCGGCGCTCCCTGCCGGAGCGCTGCGTTGAGGCCGCCCGCCGGTTGCGCGGGCAGGAGCGCGAGCGGCTCCGCGCGAAGTTCCGCGAGAGGGACGAAAGCCGCCGGAACGCGCTGGGCCGCATCTGTGACGTGCTGCGTCCGAAAGCGCGGTTCCGGCTGCCGCCTTCGACCGGCGACGCGCTGTTTGATGCGTGTGCCGCCGCCGGGAGCGTGATGGGGGTGGAGCTGCACTGTCCCGGCCGGCACTTCTTTTCCGGCGGCGACTCGCCGGAGGAACGGATTCGCCGGATCTGCGACTACAATCAGGTCCGCTGCCGCAAAGTGGAGTTGGCGCAGGGGTGGGAGCAGCAGGATTTCACCGCTTTTGTCGCCTTCCGCCGGGAGTCCGGCGAACCGGTGGCACTGCTCGGGCGCAGCGGTGACGAGGCCCGTTTGTTCGATCCCGCCGAAGAACGGCTGCACCGGGTTTCCCGGAAGGAGGCCGCGACACTGGCGGAGGACGGCTGGTGCTTCTATGCACCGTTCCCGCCGGGGCGGATCACGCCGGGGCGGCTGCTGGCGATGGCGTTCCGGGGCGCGCGCGGCGACCTGTCGGCGCTGCTGTGGCTGATGCTGCTCGGAGCGTTGCTGAGCATGGCGGTGCCGATCATCAACGGCGTGATTTTCGGAACCGTGATTCCGACGGCGGACCGGGTGCTGCTGATGCAGCTCTTCGGGATTTCGCTGCTCTTCGCGGTCACCCAGGGGGTATTCGAATATGTGGAGTCGATCGCGATCCTGCGCATTCACGTTCGGGCTGAGTACACGCTTCAGGCGGCGGTCTGGGACCGGCTGCTGAATCTGCCGGCCCGTTTTTTTCGCGCGTTCAGCACCGGTGATCTCGCCACGCGCAGCCTCGGGATCATGCAGATCGGCGAAATCCTGTCGGTTTCCACGGTCAAAGCGGCGGTCGCGGGCTGTTTCTGCTTTCCGTCGCTGATTCTGATGTTCTACTACGATTTGCTGCTCGGGGTGATTTCGCTGCTGATTCTGCTGGCGGTGCTCGGCATCTTCGCGGTACTGGCGGTGATGATGGTGCGCCGCCACACCCGTATCCTGGCCGAAGAGGGGGAGCTGAACGGGGAGCTGGTGCAGTTCTTCAACGGCATCTCCAAAATCCGCACGGCCGGAGCGGAGAATGCCGCTTTCGCGCGCTGGGCCGGCCGGTTCAGCCTCAAGAAACGGATCTACCGCTCTTTCGCAAACTGCCGCAGCTTCGCGACCGTCGTGAATGCAGTGATTCCGGTCGTAACCATCGGGACGGTGATTGCGATCGTGACCTGGCAGTATTTCCACGCGAAAGACGCCGAGTCGCTGATGAGTTCCGCCGATTTCGTCAGCTTCGTGTCTGCGCTGGGGATCGTCAGCGCGGCGGTCGGGCAGATGGTCATGGCGCTGATTTCGGCGGTCGGCGCGATTCCGGTCTACCGGCGGCTGCGCCCGATTCTGGAGGCGGAGTCGGAGAATGACGCGGCCAAGCCTCCGCCGGGAAAACTTTCCGGCGCGATCGACGTCAGAAATGTGTCGTTCCGGTACGGTCCCGATCAGCGGCAGATTCTTTCCGGCCTTTCGATGCAGGTGAAGCCAGGGGAGTTCGTCGCGGTAGTCGGGGAGTCCGGTTCCGGCAAGTCCACGCTGCTGCGGCTGCTGCTCGGTTTTGAGATGCCCGGCAGCGGCAGCATCACCTATGACGGGCAGGACGTCAGCCATGTGAATCTGCAGGCGCTGCGCGCCCGGATCGGTGTGGTGCTGCAGGACAGCCGGCTGCTGCCCGACACCGTGCTGCGCAACATCATCGGCCACTCCGGAAAACTGACCATAGACGATGCGTGGGAGGCGGCGCGCCTGGCGGGCTGCGAACGGGATATCCGCGAGATGCCGATGGGGATGCATACGATGCTTTCCGCCGGGGGCGGTTCCGTTTCCGGCGGTCAGCGCCAGCGCATTCTGATCGCGCGGGCGCTGGCGAAGAAACCGGCGGTGCTGCTTTTCGACGAGGCGACCAGCGCGCTGGACAACGAAACCCAGGCAGCGGTCAGCGCCGGAATCGAACAGCTCAAGGTTTCGCGGCTGCTGATCGCCCACCGCCTCAGCACCGTGATGAATGCGGACCGGATCTATGTGCTGCACGAGGGGCGCATGGCCGAGTGCGGCACCTATCGGCAATTGATGGAACAAGACGGCGTTTTCGCGCGGCTCGCCCGGCGGCAGCTAGCGGAAGCCGGGGAGAAATCCGAGAAATGAAGAAAAAATACGTATGGCTTTTCCTGCTGCTTCTGGCGGCGGCGATCGCGGTCGGTTCCCGGACCGAAGTCGCTGGTTTCCTGCGTCGCAATTTCGCGGCGACCTTCAGCGAAGTTTTGCCGTCCGAACCGACGAAATTGCGGGCGCGCTATTTGAAAAAGCACCCGCAGGAGCTGAATATTGCGGTTTTCGGGCCGTGGGACTATTATGCGCGGCAGGGCTTCATTCTTGATAAGGCGGTTCAGCTGGCGATCGACGAGGTGAACGCGGCCGGCGGAATTCTCGGACGCCGGGTCAATCCGGTCTGGGTGGACAACGGGAATTACAGCGCGATTGCGCAGGAGCAGGCCGAAAAGCTGGCCGCTGATCCGTCTATTTTCGCAGTGCTCGGGCCGGTCACGTCGGGGCGGGTGCTGCAGTTCAACTCCCTGTTCGGGGATGCCGGGCTGCCGGAGGTGGCGCCGCTGGCCCAGAGCGAGCGGATCAACCGCGACAGAACCAATGCGCTGCTGTTCATGCCGATCGCTTCCGACCTGGCCGAAAGCAGGGCGCTGGCAGCCTGGGCGGAGAGGGAGAAACGGAACAATTTTCTGATTCTGAACGACGACAGCCGTTTCCCGATGAGTTACGGCAGCTGTGTGGAGCAGTCATTTTATGAGAAAGATCTGCTGGTGTACGGCCGGGTGCTTTTCGACCAGAGCAGCAAAAAGAATTACATCCGCGATCAGGTGCTGCAATATCTCGACTACTTTCCGGTGCAGAACATCATCTACCTGAGCAAGACCGGAGACGCTTCCGACTATGCGGACCTTGCGGACCGGGTTTTCACGTGGCTGCCGGAGGGAACGCTCTACTTCAATGAATTCACGACGCTTGATCGGCTGCTGAAAATCCGGCTTGACCGCAACCGGGTTTTCGTTCCCGCCGCGATTCCGTTGAATGAGGCGAACCGCGCCGAACTGCGCAAGTTCCTGAAGATGGAGAATTACGAGCGCGATTTCCTGTCGCTGATTGCGTACCGTTCGGTTCACATTTTCGCGGATGCGATTCGGCAGGCCGGGACCCTCGAGCCCGGTAGAATCGCCGAAACCATGCGTACCGGAGTGATGCAGACCCCGCTGGGCGAGTTTCGTTTTTCCGCCGATGGTTTCGAGGCCGACCCGCCGCTGGAGATTCTTTCGCTGGAGGAGCTGGAAAAGCGCTGGCGGGCAATCGCCGCCGAATGAGTTTTCGCTGTACCGGAGTAAAATCTCCTGAACGCGCATGGGATTTCTGCGTCCCGGTCTTTCTGACTGAGGCGTCCGAGCTCATCGAATATGCGGTGCGGGAAAATGGATATCGGCCTTGAGCTGATTAAAATGGGGCTGGCGTGGCACGATCCGCGTTATGCGCCGAAGGCGAAAGAGTACGCCGAGGCGGAAGCGGAAGCCCGGAAGGAGAAACGGGGGCTTTGGAGCGACGACAAACCCGTTGCCCCGTGGGACTGGCGCAAGCAGCAGAACGACGACGCCGACGAAGATGATTGAAAGGAAATCCGAGAATGAAAATAGTTTGTCCGGAATGTAGTCAGAAATGCGAGCTGGGTGATGAATATGACGGCGTCACCGTGGAGTGTCCGCGATGCGAGAAAGAGTTTGTGGCCCGCAAGCCTGTACCGCTGATCGTCTGTCCGGCCTGTCAGGGGAGAGCAAGTGTGATGGCGGAAGCCTGCCCGCACTGCGGACATCCGATTTTGCCGCCTGCGCCGAAGCCGTCTCCCATGCCGCAGACGGTAATCCGGCCGCAGCAGCCGGATCAGCCGATTCGGGTGGATACCGGTGAAAATGTTTGGAGTCGTAATCGGGGATGTGTCGATTTTCTGGTTTTCGGCCCCCTTACCGTGATTGTGCTGATCATAATACTTTACGGATGCAGCAAAATGAACGGAATGTAAATCGTGTGAGCGGTGTTTTGTTGCAACTTCGATTCAGGAATCGCCGGATGGCACAAATACCCGTGTTCCGTGAGATGCGCAGAATGTGAGGCTGGTGTGAAACTTCGGGGCTTTCTTTTGCTCATGGGAAAGAATAATATTACATACAAAAACATCAAAAAATATCCCCTCAGAACTTGAATTCTGAGGGAAGTCTAAGGTGAAAAATGGTGGAGGTGGCGGGAGTCGAACCCGCGTGCCGACGAGGTCCAATGAGGACGTCTACATGCTTATTTCATCTTTGATTTTTATCGTCCTTTACCGAAGCCGATGAACAGGCCTGATTCCAGACTATTCCTTCCTTTGATCTCGCCCTGAACCGAAAGACGATTGTTCAAAGCCAGAGCGCTGAATGACGCCACGGTTCCTTAGCACTCCTCGGGAACGGCAGCGTGGCGGGACTTAAGCCGCCAGAGCAAACTCTTCGTTCGCGTTTATCGTTTCGACCGATGTTTTACGAGGCCAACGATCATCCTCGGCATGCAATCAACACCCAACCGGGCCGGTCGAATCCGGAACACCCCCTTTATTGGATACTTTCAATATATCCTGTTTTCCGCAAAAGTCAAGGCTTCCGTTTTCGAAAGCGCATCAATGGCAGAATTGCCGCACCAGCCAGAGCCCGCAGCAGACTGCCGCCAGCCCCGAAAGATTCTGGAGCCCGATGTTCAGCAGCGCCTTCCACGGCGCTCCCGCCTGCATGAGGTTCGCGCTCTCCAGTGCGAAGGTTGAGAATGTCGTGAAGGCACCGAGAAAACCGACCAGCAGCACCGGCGCATAGGCGGCGTGCCTGTGCAGTTTGTCGGCGAAGAGAGCATAGAAGATTCCGGCCAGAAAGCAGCCGAGCACATTGACGGTCAGGGTCGCGTACGGCAGTTCCCAGGTGCCGCGGCGCAGAAACGCAAGATTCACCAGGTAACGGAGCGTACTGCCGACGGCTCCGGCTCCGGCGACCAGGAGAAGCAGTTTGAGTGACATCGGGCGGGCTTCCTTATGATACCTGCTGGCCATGAAATGTAATGTTCCGGCCAACGGTTTTTACCGGAACGGCTTCCGCATAAAATAACCGCATTTCCGGGAAAATCAACCGGAAGAGCCGTCCTTCCGATTGATTTCAGGAGAAAACCGCTTTATATTATGCCCGGATTCTTTTGCCGGAGAGCCGGCCGCGGCCGGCTCCGTCAACTCAAGTATGGAAGGAGCAGACATGTCGCAGCCGACGCCATCGGATTCGGGAACCCCGGCCGCCGGAGCGTGGAAGATCAATTCCATCTGTCTCGGGCTCCTCGCCCTCCTGCTCCTGCTGGTCTTCTGGCCCGGACTGAACTATCCGTTCCTGCGGGATTGGGATGACGGCAATTTCGTCATGTTCAATTCGAACCTCGCGTTCACTCTGGAAAATTTCCGGCTTTACGCGCTTGAGCCGTTTCAGGATCTTTATACCCCGCTGCCGATGTATTCGTTCATGCTCGACCGCGCATTGTTCGGACTCGAGCCGCTTGGCTTCCGGCTGCATAATCTCCTGCTGCATTTCACCGCCGCCGCTTTCCTGTTCCTGATGATCCGGCAGCTCGGCGCAAGGGCCTGGCTGGCTCTGGGGGCCGCGCTGCTGTGGGCGGCCAATCCGCAGAAGGTCGAATCGGTGATCTGGATTACCGAGCGGAAGGATGTGCTTTGCGGCGCGTTTGCCTTCGCGTCCCTCTGGTTTTTTCTGCGCAGCGTTTCTCGAAGGCGCGTTCCGTGGATCGCCGGAATTCTGGCCGTTCTGGCGATCTTTGCGAAACCGGCCGCGATTTCGCTGCCGGGGGTCATGATCGTCGGTTTGATCTGTCTCCGGGGAAAGCGTTTGTCCGTCCGGGAATATTGGCGCATTCTGCGGCTGCCGGTGCTGCTTTCTCTGGGCGCAGTGGTCTGGTCGAGTCTGGTGACGGCGAAGACGAATCCCGGTGTGATGGAGACGAATCTGCTGATTCCGCTGCACAATATGTTCTGGTATCCGCTCACGGCGCTGATTCCGTATGAGACGAACCCGATTTATCCGGAGGTCCGCGGCTGGAGCGAACTCGCGCTGCCGGCGGCGGGCGGAATCGCGCTGCTCGGCATCTACGTCCTCGCAGCCCGGAAGCTCGGGATGCCCTGGCGGAGGATCGTCTGTCTGCTGTTGATCATCGGCGGTTTTTCCGTTCCGGTGCTCGGCATGCTTCAATATACGACGTTCCATTATTGCGATCGTTACAACTATCTGGTTTCCGGCGCGGCGTGGCTGGCCGTTGCGGTTCCGGCCGAGCTTTTGATGCGCCGGCTGCCGGGGGCCGTCCGGTATGTCAAAGGCATTCTGGCGCTTGCGTTCATGGCTTTCTGGGTGCTGACCTGGAGTTACATCCCGCGTTGGGAGTATTGTGATTTTCTGTTTGCTTACCCAATTGAGCATGACCCGGTTCCGAATGTCAAGGCGCTGGAGAGCGGTATTTATGCGGCGCTCCGCACCGACAATCTTGCGCTGCTTTCGAGGATCGCAGAACACATGCGGACGAATCATGGCGAGTACGGCATAGCCGAGCAGCAGGCGGCCGATCTGATCTGTTTCCTGCTCGGGCATGTCGCTCTGCTCAAGCAGGACCTGCCGACGGCTTTTGCCGCCTATGCTCCGCTGATTTCGCGGGTGGAGCAGACAGGGGCTGCGGGATTTCTCTGGCCGAGGCTGACGCTGGCGATGCTTTTCCGGGATCTGGCTCTGATCTCCATGCATGAGGGGAATCCGCAGCGTGCCGTCCGGTTTCTGGATATGGAGCTCAAGGTTCGGCGGAAGGACCGTCTTCAGTATGATCTGGCGTCGGCCATGCGGGCGAAGCTGCTGGGCGATCGTGCGGGAGAAGCGCGCGCCTGGAAGCGGATTGTGGAGCTGGCTCCCGGCATCCCCGAATATCAGGAGAGGTACGAGCGCTTGAAACAGGAGGCCGCTGCCGCCGGGCAGCCGACTGAATGAATATCAGAAAGGATGCGTTGATGAAACATTGGATGAAATATTTTCTTTTCGCCTGGTTCGGTGCTGCACTGCTGCTGGTCGGCGGCTGCTGCGGCGGCCCTTCCGACCCGGAGGCGGCCTGCATCCGCGAGGCGGAGACGAATCCGGTCGATTATTCCGACCGGGCCAACTGGGTTTTGCTGCCGGACCGGACGCCGGAAAAGCTCGAGCCGGTCGATATTTTTTACATTTATCCGACCGTTTACGTCAGCAGGACGCACCCGGTCATGCACTGGGATTCGCCGAAGATGGCCGCGAAGACGCGGAATATCGCGCTGCAGCAGACCGGGCCGTTCTCGACGCTCGGGAATGTCTATGCGCCGTTCGTCCGGCAGGGCGAGCTGCACCGGGCTCTGGCGGATCTGGCTGAGCGGCCCGGCCGCAACGAATCGATGCGGTTCGGATTCCGCGATACGGAGGAAGCGTTCCGCTATTATCTCGAACACTGGAACGGCGGGCGCCCGTTTATTCTGGTCGGGCACAGCCAGGGGGCCTATGACCTGCTGGAGCTCCTGAAGCGGGAATTCAGGGAGCCCGCGCTTCAGAAAAAGCTTATCGCCGCTTACCTGATCGGCTGCCCGGTGACGGATGCCGATCTCGCGGAGGCGCCGTACCTGAAGACGGCCGAAGGGCCGCTCGATTTCGGCGTTATCGTCAGCTGGAACACCGAAGCGCCCGAGGCGGCTCCGTCGCTTTTCACCGGCCGCCCCGGAACGCGCTGCATCAATCCGCTCAACTGGCGGACCGATGCGGTCGAAGCGCCTGCTTCCGCGAATATCGGGGCCGTCTTTTTCGACGGAGAGAACCGGGTAACGGGTGAGATCCCCGGTTTCTGCAGTGCGAAGGTCGAGCCGGTCACCGGGGCGCTCGTGGCCGTCCCGCAGTTTCCGGGGCAGTACGACAGCCCGATTCTCGGGGCGGGCATCTATCATATGAACGACATCTATTTCTTTTACCGGAATATCGAAGTGAATGCCCGTGACCGGGCGGCAAATTATTTCAACTCCAACGAACGGGCGGAATGATGGAACGGATTCAAGTCGGACTCGGCGACCGGGCCTACGAAATCGTGATCGGGCCGGGCGCGCGTGCGCTCGCCGCGGATTTGACCGGGCGGCGTAATTTTCTCGTGACCGATTCCCGCGTCGCGGAATTGTGGGGCAGCTGGGCGGCGAAGGAGATTCCGCAGGCCGGCAGCTTCGTGTTTCCGGCCGGGGAACGGCATAAGACGCCGGAGACGGTCGTCAGTATCTGCCGCCGTGCGGCGGAACTCCGTTTCGACCGGAAAGCGCGTTTTGTCGCACTGGGCGGCGGTGTGGTCGGCGATATGACCGGGTTTGCGGCGGCGATCTATATGCGCGGCGCCGGGTTCGTCCAGATTCCGACCACGCTGCTGGCCATGGTCGATTCGAGTGTCGGCGGAAAGACCGGCGTGGATATCCCGGAGGGTAAAAACCTGATCGGCGCGTTTCACCAGCCTGAGCAGGTATTGATCGACCCCGACTTTCTGGCCACGCTGCCGCCGGGGGAGCTTCGCTGCGGGCTGGCCGAGATTCTGAAGACCGGGGTGATTTTCGATGAAGCGTTGTTTGCGGAGCTTGAACGCGATCCGGACTCTCTGACTGTCGCGCCGGATTATGCGAGGTTCGTTCCGCTGATCCGCCGTTCGTGCGAGCTCAAGGCGCAGGTGGTGGCCGCCGATGAACGCGAGGCCGGAATCCGTGCGCTTCTGAACTACGGGCACACCTTCGGCCATGCGGTCGAGCTGCTGTCGGATTTTTCGATCGGGCACGGGGAGGGGGTTGCGGTCGGTATGTGCTGTGCCGGTGAGCTGGCCGCCCGGCTCGGACTCTGGACGAGGAAGGAGGCGGAACGGCAGAAGCGCGCCATTGCGGCGCTGGGGCTGCCGGTTGCGCTGCCGCGTCACTGCACGGTTCCGGCCATGCTGGAGGCGATGCGCCGCGACAAGAAGAACCGCGACGGCGCGATCGCGCTTGTGCTGCCGCGCCGGATCGGTGCGGCGGAAGTGAACCGTGACGTGGCCGATGCCGAGATCGGCGCGGCGCTGGAGGCCGTTCATGCTTGACCGCGAAGCGACGATCGTCCTGAACATGATTCCGGGGATCGGGCATGTCAGATATACGGCGCTGAAGGAGGCGTTCGGTTCGCCCGCCGCGGTGTTCGGGCGGACAGCCGAAGAGCTCGAGGCGGTCCCTGGTGTCGGGCCGCAGCTGGCGGAGAAGGTCGCCTCCTACGACTGGGAAGCCGGGCTGCGGGCCGAGCTTGATCTCTGCGACCGGGCCGGCGTCCGGATTCTCACGCTGTGGGACGAGGCTTACCCGCAGATTCTGCGCACTTTGTACGATCCGCCGCTCTGTCTTTATGTGCGCGGCAAGCTGCCGCCGTTCCCGAACAATGCGGTCGCCGTGGTCGGCACGCGCCGGATGACGCAGTACGGCGCGCGCATGACCCGGATGATTACGGAGGAGGCGGTGGCGGCCGGTTACGCGGTCGTCTCCGGGCTGGCTTTCGGAGTGGATACCGTCGCACATTCGGCGGCGGTGGAGATGAACGGCGTGACGGTCGCGGTGCTCGGCGGCGGCCTGATGCGGATTCATCCGCAGGAAAATGTGCCGCTGGCCCGCCGGATTGTCGAGACGGGCGGTGCGCTGGTCAGCGAATTCCCGATGATGTGTCCGGTAAGCCGGACCACCTTTCCGCGACGCAACCGGATCGTGGCCGGCATGTGCTGCGCGACGATCGTCACCGAAGCCGGCGTCGGGTCGGGTGCGCTGATCACCGCCCGCCAGGCGCTCGACAACTCCCGCGAGGTGTGCGCGGTTCCGGGGCACGCCGACAATATGCAGGCGAAGGGATGTCACGCGCTGATCAAGGAGGGAGCCGCGCTGGTCGAATCGTTCAGCGATGTGCTCGACGTGCTCGGGGCCCGGGGCGGATACCTGCCCGGACTCGAGCCGGATGAGGTCTGCGAAGGAAAAGTCGCCTACGATCCGGGGTCGTCGAGCGATCTTTCCGCCGACGAGCGGAAAATCCTGAAGCTGCTCGGCGGGAGCGAGATGGCGCTGGAGGAGCTGGCCGGAGCGGCCGGATTTGAAACCGGCCGGCTGCTCGGCGTCCTGATGAGCCTCGAAATGAAGATGCTCGTCGAGCACGGCGCAAATCAGGTGTACCGCCTGATTTGAGCGTAAAATTTGTAAAAAAAACACAAACCGCACTTGCAAATGCGGCGACCCGGAAATATATTAAGAAATACTGAATCCTGAAAGGGCGTATAGCTCAGTTGGTTAGAGCGCCACGTTGACATCGTGGAGGTCACAGATTCGAGTTCTGTTACGCCCACCATTTTTTAATGGTCCGGGAACGGCAAAATCTTTATCAGGGCGTATAGCTCAGTTGGTTAGAGCGCCACGTTGACATCGTGGAGGTCACAGATTCGAGTTCTGTTACGCCCACCATCCTTCGCTAAAGCTACGGATGGCGAGCCATCCTTTCCTGCGAGCAAGGCGAGTGAAAAGGATGAGCGCAGACAGGAGTACCCGCAGGGGAAGGATGTCCTCCATAGCGCACAGCGCGTCGGAGGACCGGCAAACCATTCTTTCCTGCGAGCAAAGATAGTCACCATGTTTTACACTTACATGCTTCGCTCTCTATCCCATCCCGCTGAACGCTGCATCGGAAGTACCGGAGATTTAAAATCACGATTGATTAAGCATTACATAAGGTGATGTTCCATATACTTCTGAATTCACGCCGTGGAAAGTGGAAGCGTATTTGCTTTTGAAACCAGAGAGAAAGCCGCGGCATTTGAAGATGATCTCAAATCCGGCAGCGGTCATGTTTTCGCAAAGCGTCACTTTTCGTTCGAGTCGTTGATAGATTCCTTACAAAACTCGAACCGATTTTGTGGAAGTTCGAGATCTTTGTTATGAGTATGTTTATATCGGGTCACCATTTTTCCCCTGATCCGAATTTATTCCGGGAGCGGTTTTTTCGGCGTTTTTCTCTGCATGTGGCCGTTTCATCTCTTTCCTGCCGTAATTCCAATTGATTTTATTTGAAATTGATATGCTTCCATTTATATGCGTATCGATATTTTTTGAATTTGTAATCTATTGTTTCCCAATTGAATACGGAAGTATTTGTTCCGTTTTCGGAAATCTGTGTTTGACAATGAATTCAATTTCTGCCATAATATTTGCAGAGCAATTGAATGAATTGCATATCACAGAGGTAATATGATTCAGCCAACGATGAAAAATCCGCTCAAGCACCGGCAGGTTTTCGACTACCTGTGCGAAGCGATCGAAGCCGGAATATTCGTTCCGGGCAGGCGGCTGCCATCCGAACGGATGCTGGCGGAAGAGCTCGAGGTGAATGTCGCGACCGTCCGCCGCGCGTTTCGTGACCTGATCGCGGGCGGCGTGGTCGAAAAACGGGTGGGGGACGGCACTTACATCTGCGTCCGGCCGAAGGGGCCGCGCGAAAACATCATCAATTTCATCCTGTCGAACTACGAGGGCGACGTGCAGCGCGAGCTGGTCAAGCTTGCCGTGGAAGAGGGGAAGCGCCTCGGCGTCGGCTGCCGAATCAGCTATGCCGGCAGCGCGGACCTCGTCATGCAGATCCGCACCTTCCTGCGGTTCCGCCAGCCGACCGTCATTCTCGGGGACAGCTCGATCGGCGAAGAGGCGATCCGCGAGATCGGCCGCGCTCCCGGGCTCTTCGTCGTCATTGCGAACCGGCTCGACCATCTCGGCATCCCGTCGGTCATCGGCAACGACTATGCCGGAATCAACATTCTCGTGCACCGTCTGCGGGAGCTCGGTCACCGCAGCATCGCGCTGCTGCACAACAACTCGGGACATCCGATCGAGAATACGCAGATTGCGGTCTGGAAGTCCTGCTGCCCGGAGGCGGCCCGGCCGGAGCTTGAGTTCCGGGCGAACGTCCCCTCCGGCGAACATCCGGCCGAATATGCGTATGAGAAGGTTCTCCGTTCCCTGCCCGGGAGCGGGGCGACCGCACTCATCGCGCTGAACGACGAACTTGCGGTCGGCGCCCTGTCGGCGGCGGCGGAGCTCGGGCGTCCGGTTCCCGCCTCGCTTTCGGTCGTTTCGATCGGGGATTCGGTGCTCGGGCGTTTCGCAACACCGCCGCTGACGGAGCTGAATCCGAATCTGCCGGAGCATCTGCGCCAGGCCTTCAGCCTGCTCCGCCGCAACCAGGAACTCAGCTACAAGCTCGAACTCCTGCGCATCGTGGAGCCGGAGCTGGTCGAACGCCGCAGCACGGCCCCATGCGTTGCCGCGGAACGGATGGAACGGATCACAGACACTCCCCTGCAATCATAATAGAAAGGTTATCCGGATGAAAAAGAGTGGATTCACCCTGATTGAACTGCTGGTCGTCATCGCGATCATCGCCATTCTCGCTTCGATGCTGCTGCCCGCGCTGAACCAGGCGCGTGAGCGGGCTCAAGCGGTCAACTGCCTCAGCAACCTGAAACAGATCGGCACCGGGCATGCCCTGTATGCCGATGCGTACGACGGCTATGTGACGCCGGCGCATTTGCACCTGACCGGGCCGTGGCCGCATATCCTGGCCAGGCTGATGGGGCTCGGCGGCTCGAAGGCGTTCTGCTGCCCGACCGTGTCGAAGGATACTTACGCCTATGATCTCGGGAACAGTGTCGTTCCGGACAATCCGTTTCCGTCGGTGACCCGGCTCGGTTACAAGCAGAATACGCATCTTTCGGGCGACTCCCGCAAGGCGGACCGCAAATACACCAAGATTACGCAGTGGACGAAGCCGACCATGACGGTCACGACTTTCGACAACGGCTGGGATGCGGAGATCGTCGCCGCCTATTGGGATGTCGCCACCTTCTCGGGCGGCGGCGCGACAGTGCAGAAGATGCTCTCCTACAATCACCACAGCCGCGGCATGCACCTGCTGTTTCTCGACGGCCACGCGGCGCGCAGCACCGATCAGGAGATCAGCGCCTGGACCTTCACCTGGACCCGATGAATTGGAGAAAACTGCGATGCTGAAACTTGGAAATTATCTGTTGTGCGGCTGGCTGCTCGCCGCCTGGTGCGGATCGGCCGCGGCCGGGGTGCAGGCGGTTCCGGACCGGGATTCTTCGGTTTATGCGCCGGGGGAGGCGGTCCGTTTCGCGTTCCGTCCGGACGGGGCGGAGCGAATTGTCTGCCGCGTTCTGGACTTCGACCGCAAAACGGTCCGCGAGGCGGCTCTGAAGGCCGGGGAAGAGCTGCGGCTCGACACGCTGGAGAACGGTTATTACGACCTTGAATTCGAAGCGTTCGACGCGGCCGGGAAGCGGACCGGGCGCGGCAGTTGGCCGTTCGCGGTGATTCCGGAGGTCGATCGTTCGAAGCTGGACTGGACGCGGAACCAGTTCGGCGCCATGGTCATGCCGCACACTGCATATCCGCTGGCGGACCGGAAGCGCGACGCGGAGATGATGAGCCGGATCGGCATCCGTTTCGTCCGGACGCAGCGTCTGTCGTGGATTCAGATCCAGCCGGACGAAAACCGCCCGCCGGACTGGACGATGTCGGACCGCGAAACGGAAATCTACCTTGACAACCATCTCGCCATTGTTGCGAACACCGGCTGGCCGCTCCAGCTCTGGGCGTCGTCCGGACGCGGCAGCGGCATGCGCAATCCGGACAAGATGTTTCCGGCCAGGGACCGGATGGAACAGCTGAAAAGCTTTTACACCGAACTGGCAAAGCGCTATCGCGGCAGGATCGCTTACTGGGAGGTCGGCAACGAAGTTGACGCGGCGCTCTTCTGGCTCGGCCGCCCGGAGAATGCCGCCGCCGGGAATAAAGACGCGATCCTGAAGGACTTCTGCGATTACTACACAGTCGTGGCCCGTGCGATCCGGGCCGGCGATCCGGAGGCGAAAATCGGCCCGAATACGACCGGCGCCGCGCCGGACGGACACACCTACCGCGACTGGCTGCGCAAATTCCTGTCGGACCCGGAAGCGAACCGCGAAATGGATTTTTTTTCGAGTCATTACCGCTGCGACATTCCGGCGATCCGCAATGTTTTCGCCGAGAAGGGAAAGGCGCCGGAGACCGACGCCATCGTCACCGAGATCGGCGGCATGGCGCACGTGGTCGGCCGCACGATTCCGACCTGGCGGGAGAAGAAGAGCAATATCCGCGTGACCTACATCCAGTGCGGCGCGGCATGGATCGAGGGCGGCAAGGCGCTCTGCAAATTCCTGCTGCGCGACATCCCGAATATTCCGCCGCAGGCGTGGATTGCCGGGATGCTTGAGAAGGATTTCAAACTCCGCCCCGAGTATGTCGCTTATGCGACGCTGATCCGTGAGTTCGGCAACGCGGTTCCGGCCGGCGAGCTGAATGTCGTGCGCCGTTCCGGCTCCGGCTGGCTGCAGTGCTTTTCGGGCGACACAGGGGCGGGGAAGGTGAATTTGCTGATTCTGAACGATGCGGGCCGGGCGCGGATCACGCTCGATACGTCGGAGGAGACGCTGCTGCTGGTCGACCCGATGGGGCGTGAGCGCCGGCTCGCGGCGGCGGACGGGAAAGTGTCGTTCGAGATGACGAGTGATGTTCCGCTCTTCCTGCGCGGCCGCATCACGCCCGATCCGGGCCCGGTCGAATATCCGAAGCCTGTCGTCGCAAAGGTGTACAGGCCGGAGGTCAACGGCGGATTCGAGAAAAAAGCGGAGCTGAACCGGATTCCGGGCTGGCGGGTCATCACCGACGAGGTCGGCGGCAGGGGCGGCCGTGCCGTGAATTTCCGCGTCGAAACCGACCGTGACGTGAAGTTCTCGGGGAAACAGTCGCTCCGCATGCATGCGGAGCGCAAGAGCGGCTGGTACGGCGTGATGTGCGTCCTGCCGGCGGAGGCGCTCCCGAAGCCGGGACCCGGCGAATACCTCGAGCTTGCGGTCCGCTACCGGCTCAGGGCGGAGAAGGTCGCGGGGACCGGAACCGCGGTGACCTTTTCGTTGCGGGAGAAGAACCTGCGCCGGGTCAGCTGGAGCGATTCGGCCTTCGAGTGGGGCTCGTTCGACTGGGAAATGCGCGGGAAACGGGCCCGTTACGACCGTCTCCCGGAAAACTTCGGTTCGCTGACGGTCGAATTTTATCTCGGCCAGGCGACCGGAACGGTCTGGATCGACGACGTCGAGATCACGGCGACCCTCTACCGGCAGCCCGGAGCCGATGCGCGCGGGATCAACTGACCTCCCGCAGCCGGGGCGGCGGCGCTTGCCCCGGCATATCTCCGGAAAACCGGTTCGGACAGCGTATCTTTAATAAAATTGAATTATTTTTTAATTTTATTAAAGATACGCTTGCTTTTATTGATGGGATCCGGTATAATATCGGCTGTGAAACCATAAACGGGAGCATCCGATGGCAAAAGATCATTTTTCCTGTTTCTGCCAGAATTGCGGCGGGGAGCTCGGCATCGAAAAGCTGGTCTGCCGGAACTGCGATCTGGCGATCGAGGGGCGGATCGAACTTCCCCGGCTGGCGCGGCTGACGGCGGAGGACCGTGAATTCATCGAGCTCTTCGTGCTCTCCGCCGGGTCGCTGAAGGAGGTCGGCAAGGTGCTGAAGCTCTCGTACCCGACCGTGCGCGCCCGGCTCGACCGGGTGATCGCGAATCTTCAGGAGCTGGATCGGAGCCGGCAGGCGGTCCGGCTGGAGATCATCAGGAGACTGGAACGCGGCGAGCTCACAGCGGAGCAGGCGGCGAACGAACTGGCCCGGAATTGAAGGAGGAACCGTTATGCTCGAAGAGTTGAATCATGTGCTGATGCTGTGGGAGATTCTGTCGTTTTACCTGCCGGCCGTGGCGGCGGGCGTGATCGTCGTCGTCACGCTTCTGCTGGTCTGTCGAGACCGCCGGCGGCGGAGCCTCGCCCTCGAAGCGCCGCCGGAATCCCGGCGGATCGCGGCGCTGGCCGAATCGGGCCTTGTCAGCCCGGAGGAGGCGCGGCGGCTGCTGGCGGAGTGCAACGCCCTGCCGGAGGTCCGGGAGACCGCGCCTGTTCCGGATCTGCCGCTCCGGCTCGTATCGGCGTTCGGGCGCATTTTCGGCGTCATGAAACTCGTTTTGTATCTCGGCCGGATCGGGGCGCTCGGCATTCTCCGGCTGATGGCGCAGTCGTCGAACTATGTCCGGGGCATCGACGCTGAGCTTGAGGACGGCCGGCTCTTTTTTGCGCTTTCGGCATTTCTCGTGCTGGTCTCGGTGCTGGAGCTGGCGGCGTCGGTCCGGCTCCTGCGCGGCAGCCTGGCGGCCCGCAACTTGCTTGTTTTCTGCTGGATCGCGGATTTCGCACTGCTGATGACGGCTTATGCCGGGTACGATTCTCTGTACTATGCGCTCCCGGCGGCGGCCTGCGGGATCTATTCGCTTCATGTGCTGGTGTTCCGCCGCGATGCGGTCCGGCGCATTGCCGCGCGGGGACCGGAACCGGGCCGGGGGGCGAAGTCGGCGGTGGCCGGAATTGCCGCCGCCGCACTGCTGTTCGGCATTTTCGGGCTGCCGCTCCTGAATCCGGGGCTGGAGGGTATGAAGCCGGTCATGTCGCTCGTCTCCACCGGCATCGGCGGCCCGGCGCAGATCCGCTGTCAGAAAATCCTGCTGATCGCGGGAACTCCGGATGCGGAGACGGCGGAATTCTGCAGCCTGCTTGCTCCGCTTCTCACGGCGGACGCGGGGATTCCGTGTGAAATCCGCCGCTTCGATGGGCCGGTTCCGCTCGACGATCATCTGCGCGAGCTGCCGTTCATGGTTTCGCGCGTGAAGTGCCTCCCCGGGCTGGGCGGCGGCTGGAGCGGGGTCAGCCTGATTTCTCCGGGCCGTGGCGCAAACGTCACGGAGACGCTCGGGAAGCTGCTTGCCCGCGTCAGACAGCCCATCGCCTTCCGGGTCGAGCTTCTGGACGGGCGCACTTCGGCCGGACTGAACTTCCACGGGCTTGCGGTCGAAGAGGGGTGTCTGAGTTTCGACGGAACCTTTGTGGCCGCTTCCGGTCCGGGGGCGCGGAATCTCTCGCTGCGGAATGCGGCGCCGCGTGCGGCCCGGGCGATGCGGATTCTGTGGGAGGCGCAGCGCGAAAAGCCGACGGTCCGGCTTCCTGCCGCCGCGCTCCCGGAGCCGCTCCCTTTCGAGCCGGAGTCGCTGCCGGAGGATTTCCGCCTCTGCTACCGGGGGCGGTCGATCCATTACGGCCTCTTCGCGGTCTACCGCTTTCCGGCCGGGGAACCGGGGCGGGATGAGGAGAGGGTCACCGCGTTCCTCCGGCCGCTCGGCTTCGAGAAGGAGCCGCACTCCTGGTATGACGGCACGCTGCAGTATCGCCGGAAGGACGGCTCGGCTGTCCTGCTTTCTCTGCGGCATCCGGTTCGCTTCCGCGAGCTCGGCACGGTGGCGGAGTTCAATCAGATGACCGTCATGCTCAGGGCGCCGCGGACGGAGTGGAACGCGGCGGAGAGCGCCGCTTTCCGCGCCCGGCTTCTCGCGGACGACCCGCGTTCGTTCGCCAATGCGAACGGGCTGCGGCTGCTGGAGGGGGATGAGCTTGTCGCCGCGTTCGACCGGGCCGTCGGGCCGGAGCTGTCGCTCGAAGAGAAGCTGTTGATATTCGACAGCGTCGGGGAGGCGGAGCCGCAGAAGACGCTTGCCGGGCGCGGCGACGCGCTCTATGCGGAGATTCTCGACGGACTTGCGGCGGAATTCAATACGGAGCGGTTCATCTGCGACCTTGACAGGCTGCTCGACATCGTTCGCGGACAGCCGGAGCGGCGGGAGGCGCTGGAGCGGCGTTTTCCCGGCGTCTTTCACCGGGTCGCGCTGCCGGAGAAGCCCGACGCCGGCGGCGCCCGTTCGTCCGAACTCGTCATTGAACCCGGGCGGCTCGCACCGGTCCACGTCATCCTCGAGACAGAGGTTCCGGGCGGAGGACCCGCGCTGGAATTCGCGTTCAGCCTCGTGCGGCAGTCGAACGGCAGGTATGCGCTGAGAGCCGGATCGGTTTGTCGGAACGGAATCACGTCCGGAAAGCTTGCCGAAGAACATTACTGGACTTTGAAACGGGAGTCGGCGGCAGGCGAAGGCCGATGGATGACCGGCAGCTCCGGCTGCGGGCTCCGCCGGGCCTCCGGCGGAATGCGGGAACCGGGAACGCTCTTCTGCGGCATGACGGTCGATCCCGGTCCGGACCGGTTCCGGTTTCATATCGTTTATACCGACAAGGCGGAGGAGGAAGAATGAACGGAATCGAAACCATCCATCTGCTGTGGAACCTTCTCGCCATCTGGCTGCCGGGCGCGGCTGTCGGGGCGATGATCGTCTGCACCGTCCTGCTGATCCGGCGCGACCGCTACTGCCGGAAGCTCGCGCTGGCCGAGTCGCCCGAGGCGGCGGAAATCCGCGCGCTTGCCGCGTCCGGCGCCGTCACGCCGGAGGAGGCCGGAAAACTGCTGGCCGGCTGCAATGCGCTCCCGGCCGTCCGTGAAACCTCGCCGCTGCCGGACCTGCCGCTCAAGCTCGTATCGGCTTTCGGGCGGATTTACAGCACGATGAAAATCGTCATGCTGGCCGGAGTCTTTGCGGCATTCCGGGCGGTTCACCTGGCGGCCTCCGCGCCCGGCTTCCGGGGAGAGTACGAGTACCGGGCCGAGAACCTGCCGCTGCTGCTCGGCGTGTCGGGTGCGGTGCTGATTCTCGCCGTGCTGGAATTCATCGCGTCGGTCCGGCTGCTGCACGGCAGCTTCGCGGCGCGCAATTATCTGATTTTCAACTGGATCTTGAATTTTCTGCTGATCCGCTGCGCGCTGGCGGCGTTCGGTTCGCCGCTCTATTTTGTTCCGGCGGTCGGAGCGGGGGCTTATGCGCTTTACGTTCTCGCATTCCGGCGCGGCGCAGTGCGGAAAATCACGGCGGAGCGCCCGGAACCCGGGCGCGGCGGCCGGCTCCTGACCGGCGTTGCCGCCGCCGCGGCGCTGGCGGCGGGACTCTGTTTCGGTTCGGCGCAGTATGAGAAACTCAATGAATTCTTTATCGTGCAGACGAATTTTTCCTCCTCCACCGGCGGCCCGGCCCACCTTGAATATGAAAAAATTCTGCTGATCGCGGGGACGCCGGACCCGGAGACCGCGAAGCTCTGCGAACTTCTGGCGGCGGCGCTCCGGGCGGAGTCCGGGACCGTGTGCGAAGTTCGCGGTTTCTCTTCCCCGGTTCCGGTTGACGACCTGCTGCGGGTCCTGCCGGTTCTGGTCTCCCGCCGGGAGTTCGTTCCGCCGGAACCGCCGCTGCCGGGAGCGGCGGGGAAGCTGCTTCGCCTCTCTTTGCGGGAATTGAATCCGCAGGCGGCTGAATGGAACGACGGGCTTGTGGCGTTCGCGGGCCGGATGAAAGACCCGCTCTGTTTTCGGCTCGAAACGCTGACCGGCAGCCACTCCGCGAGCTTCCGGCACAAGGGAATCCTGATCCCGGAGGGCGGGCTTTCGTTCAAGGGAACCTTCCTGGCCGGGTCCAGCCTGGGCGGCCGGCGGCGGCCGCTCGACCGGCTCGCCGTCCAGATGGTCAGGTCGCTGCGTCCGCTCCGGCAGAAGCGGAGCGAAGAACCCGGCATCCGGCTGCCGGAGCTGCCGCTGCCGGAGGTGTTTCCCGTCGAAGCCGATTTTTCGGAATTTCCCGGCCTCGTCCGTCTCTTCACCGGCCACAGCCTCCAGTACGGCGTGCTTGCCGTCTATCGTTTCGACCTGCCGGACGCCGGGAATTTCGACCGGCTCGCCGCTTCCCTTGAAGCGCAGGGGTTCGAACGCCGGAACGACTCCTTTGCGGATGGCCGCATCCGGTTTGAGAAGGGCGACGAGCTCCGGATCGACCTTTATGGCGAAAACCGCTCGCATTTCGGGGAGATCGGCAGCCGTTCCCCGTTCGGCATGCTGATCTGCTGCGCCGATCTGTGGCGCCGGAAAGCGGAGGGTGCGGATATGGAATTCCTGAGACGGTTCGCCGGAAGCGATCCGCGTTCGTTCGCCATGGCCGGCGGAATCCGGAACCTGCCGGATGCGGAAATCCCGGCGGCGTTCGACCGGCTCGCCGCTTCCGGAAAGCTGACGCGGCGGCAGAAACTGCATCTGCTCCGCAATCTCTCGGGGGAGAAGTGCCGCCGCGCGCTTGGAGAGCGTTATGCGGTGTTTTACCGGCAGCTGGAGGACGAGATTCTGGACGATTTCGCCGATCCCGGCTATATGGGGGCGGTCGGCGACCTGCTTTCCTGCACCCGGGAGGACCCGGCGCGGCACGAGGCGCTGCTTGCGCGTCTCGCGCCGATCCGCGCAACGCTGAAACTGCCGGAGACGCCGAATGAGAACGGCGAATATGTCCTCAAGGCCAGGCTCCGGCGCATGCCGTTCGTCCCGTCGCGCCTGCTGCTCGACCTCGAAACGCCGGGCCGTCCGCCGCTCCGGCTTTCGGCCGCTCTGAGCGAGCTGCCGGACGGCACGCTCCGGGTCGATGCGATGAACAGCTCCCGGCAGGGCATCCGGCCTGAAGAGCTCGGCGGATATCACTTCGATGCCGGGTACGGCGTGCGGCGGGACGGCGGAAACTGGGAGGAGAACGGCTGGTCCTCTTCCGCGAGTTTCCTCCCGCCCGGCGGACAGATTCTGCCGGGACGCCCCCGGCCGGGACAGCTGAACATCCGGCTCCGGTTCGAGCCCGGAGCCGGGGAGTACCTGATCGGCGTCATTTACGCTCCCTGACGGAAAACGGTGCGGCAGCTCTCTCCGCTTTGGGGAGAAGGGTGTCGTGATCTGCGGCGCGGAGCCGGTATCGGCGTACCGTTGCGCGGCAGCCGGGATGATGTCTTCGCGCATGAACGAAAAGCGCGCCCCGGAAAATGATCCGAATTCCGGGGCGCACATCAGTTTGTTGAGTCGATCCGGGAAGCTCAGTATTTCCAGGTTGCGGACTTCACGCTGTCCCAGAGGCCGGATTCGATGTCGACTTTTTTGCGCGAACTCGTGGCGACCGGAATCGGCACGTAGGTGAAACGGTCGTTCCAGTGGCCGATCACGACATCCGTGCAGCCGGCCATCGCGCAGTGCACCGCGTGCTGGGCGAGCATTTCGCAGAAGACCGAATCGGTGCCGTTCGACGGCAGGCTGCGGATCAGGTACGACGGGTCGAAGTATTTGACCGTCAGGTCGATGTTGCTCTCCTTGCCCCAGGAAGTGATCGTGTCGCGCAGGAATTCGCCGATGTTGTGGTGCAGCTTGTTTCCGGATTTGTCGCGCTTTTCGGAGTCCTCCTTGAACAGGTGCTGCCCGGCGCCCTCGGAGACGATGATGACCGCGTGCTTGCGGAGCTTGAGCCGCCGCTCGAGGCTCGGCAGAAGCGCGTGTTCGCCGTCGTAGAGCGAGAACGGGTCCTCCGGGATCAGGCAGTAGTTCACATGCGTGTTGGCCAGTGTCGCATAAGCTGCGATGAAGCCGGAGTCGCGCCCCATCACGTGGATGAGCCCGATGCCGTTCGGCGCCCCTTTCGCTTCGTTGTGCGCGGCGGAGATGACCGGGCCGGTCGCGTAGACCGCGGTCTCGAAACCGAAGGTCTTGTCGATGTAATTGATGTCGTTGTCGATGGTTTTCGGGATGCCGATCACGCTGATGTTGAGTCCGCGACGTTCGACTTCGAGCGCGATGTCGTGCGCGCAGCGCAGCGTGCCGTCACCGCCGATGCAGAACAGCAGCTTGATGTTCATGCGCTTGAGCGTTTCGACCATGATCGTTTCATCCTGGCGGCCGCGGGAGCTGCCGAGCACGGTGCCGCCGTCCTCGTGGATCGAGTCGACCGAATCGGGCGTCAGCAGCATCGGTTCATAGCCGAACGCGGGGTTCAGCCCCTGGTAGCCGTAGCGGATGCCGAAGACGATCGGAACGTTGTAGCGCAGCATCAGCGTCCGGGTCAGTCCCTTGATCACGTCGTTGAGTCCGGGGCAGAGCCCGCCCGCCGTCAGGATCGCCGCATGGGTCCAGGAGGGGTCGTGGTAAATCTTCTCGCGCGGGCCGGCCGCTTCGAAGGCGCTGATTTTACCGGTGTTTTTGAGCTCTTCCTCGACTTCGTTGACATCTTTCGCATAGATGACCGTCGCGTTTTCGGGAATGAACTTCACGCCGGTCAGCGGAGAAGGAATGGTCGGCGCGCCGAGGTGTTTGACTGTAAGGTCGGGTATTTGCATCATGATTTCCATCCAATCCGTTTAGGCGCGGCGGAACCGCGCGGGATGTTGTTTCGGAATTATAAAATAACCCCGATGTGCGAAAATTTCAACCGGACAGCGGAGCCAATCGCTTGATTTTCCCGAAATCGGGCTTATATTGCTGGTTGATTACGAAGCGTTCTTGAAACCGGAGCATTGTGACGATGAAGAAAACGATTTTGATCCTGTTGTTCGCCCTTGCGGCGTATGGCGCCGCCACGGCGGCGACGCTGCCGTTCCGCAGCGGGGAGATCCTTTCGGCCGAACTGTCGACCGCCAAGCCGGGCATCGCGAACGAGGACCCGCTCGCATTTCCGCTCTCCTTCGACCGCCGGATCTATGCGGAGCTGGTCGTCAAAATCGCGCCGGGGCGCGGCATTTCGATCCACGATTATGCGCTTGAGGCGTTCGGCGTCGCCTATCCGTGCATCGCGCTGCGGGCCGGGGACAGCGCGTTCAACGCCGATGTCTGGGAAGTCCGGCGCGCGAATGCGAACGAGAAGTACACGCTGCTGTTCGTGCTCGACGCCACGCTGGTCGGCCTGACGCCGGAGCAGACGCTGACGCTTCAGGCCCAGTTCCCGCCGAAGGACCGCGCCGACCAGCCGGTTCCGTTCACGAACCTGAAAAACCGGAGCTTCACGCCGCCGCGCTCGATTCCGAACAGCGGCAACATGAAGGCGGCGCGCAAATGACCGTTCAGCCGGAGTTCCTGCCCACGACCCGTGCCGAGATGGAGAAGGCGGGTTACGAGGAGCTCGATATTCTCCTGGTCACGGGGGACTGTTATGTCGATCACCCGTCGTTCGGCGTTTCGATCATCGGCCGGCTGCTGACCGGCTGCGGCTACCGGGTCGGACTGGTCGCCCAGCCCGACTGGAGGGACCCCGAAGCGCTGAAGGTCATGGGCCGCCCGCGCATCGGCGTCGGCGTGACCTCCGGCAATATGGATTCGATGGTCAACATCTACACCGTCGGCCGCCGCTTCCGCAAGGACGACTGCTTCAGCGAGAACGGCGAGACCGGCAGGCGGCCGCCGCATGCGCTGATCGTCTATGCGCAGCTGGTCAGGCAGGCGTTTCCCGGAATCCGGATTCAGCTCGGCGGCCTCGAGGCGAGCTTCCGCCGCATCGCGCACTACGACTACTGGCAGGATAAGATCCGGCCGTCGGTCCTGCTCGATTCGAAGGCGGATATTCTGGTCTACGGCATGGGCGAGCGTCCCACGCCCGAGGTGTTCCGCCGGTTCGCGGCGGATGAGCCGCTCGACGGCATCCGCGGCACGGCGCGGCTGCTGGGCAAAAAGGCCGCCGAGGCGTTCGACCCCGGCGACCGTTATCTGTTCCTGCCGAGCTATGAGGAGACGCTGGCCGACCGGGATGCGCTTATGACTGCGACGATCATGGTCGAGCAGGAGATGAATTTCCAGTCCGGCCGCGGGCTCTTGCAGCGGTACGGCGATCGGCTGCTCGTCGTCGAGCCGCCCCCGGAACCGTTGAAGCCGGAGGAACTTGACCGCGTTCACGAGCTGCCCTATGCGCGCCGCCCGCATCCGAAATACAAAGGGCGGATTCCGGCCTACGAGACGATCAAGGATTCGATTCAGGCCGTGCGCGGCTGCCCCGGCGGCTGCGCGTTCTGCGGCCTGGTCGTGCATCAGGGGCGGCATGTCATGAGCCGCAGCGAAGATTCGATCATGCGCGAGCTCGACACGATTGCGGAGCAGCCGTTCTTCAAGGGGACCATCAGCGACGTCGGCGGCGCGGCCGGCAACATCTACGAGAGCCGTTACGACCTTGAGCGCTGCCGGAAATGCCGCCGTTCGAGCTGTCTTTTTCCGGTGCCGTGCTCGAGTTACGTCTGCACCGGGAAGGAGACGGTCCGGCTGCTGCGCCGCATGCGCATGCACCCGAAGGTG
This sequence comes from Victivallis lenta, assembly GCF_009695545.1. NCBI lineage: Bacteria > Pseudomonadati > Lentisphaerota > Lentisphaeria > Victivallales > Victivallaceae > Victivallis > Victivallis lenta. The sequence goes on from NZ_VUNS01000006.1 coordinate 193,116, forward strand.
AAGCATCTCTACATCAACTCCGGCATCCGGCTCGACCTGGCGCTGCGCCAGCCGGAGCTGCTGCGGGAGATCATCGAGCACCATGTTTCCGGACACATGAAGGTTGCGCCGGAACACCTGAATCCGGCCGTGCTGAAACTCATGCGCAAGAGTCCGGCCGAGGATTTCTACAAGTTCATGGAGGTCTTCGACCAGATCAGCAGAGAGTGCGGCAAGGAGCAGTATTTGATTCCGCTCTTCATTTCGAATTTTCCGGGCTGCACCGAGAAGGAGATGAAGACGGTCGACGATTTCCTCGACAGACACAAGTGGAGTCTCCAGCAGGTGCAGGATTACATTCCGCTGCCGATGACCATGGGCGGCGCGATGTATTATACCGGCAAGGCGCCGGACGGAACGCCGATCCGGGTGAACCGCGGGTTGGCTGAACGCCGCCAGCAGATCGGGGTTCTGAAAAAGCGCCGTTCCGGGAACGCGAAGAACAGCGACCCGGCCAGGCGCTGCTGGGAAAAGGGCAAAAAACGCTGACGGGAGGCGGATGCCGAAAAAAGGGACAAGGCGCAAATGGTTCCTCCGCGGGCTTCTTTGCGGAGTCGTGCTTCTGCTCGCCCTGTTTTTCGGCGGCATCGCCTACATGCGCTATGAGGCCGAACGCCTGATCGTGAACCGGCTTGAGGTGCGTTCGGACGAGTGGACGCTTCCGCCGCTCAAAGTCGCCGTGGCGGCGGATTTCCATGTCGCGCGCGATCCGGACGACATGGCGCGCCTGCGCCGGATCGTCGAGCGGACCAACGCCGAAAAGCCGGACCTCATTCTGCTGCCCGGCGATTTCGCGGCCGGGCTCCGGCCCGGTCAGTCCGCCGAGCCGCAGGAGATTGCGGACGAGCTTGCGAAGCTCCAGGCTCCGCTCGGTGTGTATGCCGTGCTCGGCAACCACGATCACTGGCAGGGGAAGGAGAACTTCATCCGCGCTTTTGAAAAGGCCGGGATTCCGCTGCTGGAGAACCGGTCGCTCGAACTCGAATTCCGGGGCGGGCGTTTTCTGCTGGCCGGCGTTGTCGATGGCTGGACGCAGGAAAAGGCGGACTGGGATGTGCTGCTGCCGACGGACCGGCTGCCGCGCATCGTCCTGACCCATGCGCCGGATATTTTCGACGACATGCCGGAGCCGACTGCGCTCGCCGTGGCCGGCCATACCCACGGCGGCCAGATCGCGATTCCGTTTTACGGTCCGCCGATGCTGCCGTCGCGCTATCACCGGCGTTACGCGTCAGGGCTGGTGCGGGAGGGGCGGAATACGATTTTCGTCACCGTCGGGACCGGTACGAGCATCCTGCCGCTCCGCTTTCTCTGCCCGCCGGAAATCGCCGTCCTGACCTTGTCGGGGACGCCTCCGGCCGTGCCGGAACCGGAGGTCGGCGTGCCGCCGGGCGTTTGAATTTCTGCTGAAAGACAATGGAGTATGCGAGCGGGTTATGTGGAAATATTATGCGGTTCTCTCGGCGGTGTTTGCGGCGCTGACCGCGATTCTGGCGAAAAAGGGCGTGAGCGGGATTGATTCGAATCTTGCGACGGCGATCCGGACCACGGTGATTCTGGTCATCGTCTGGGGGATCGTGCTGGTCTCCGGCGCCGTTTCGAAGGTGCGGGAGATTTCGGGATACTGCGTGACCTTCCTGATTCTCTCCGGCATTGCGACCGGGTTCTCCTGGCTGTTTTACTTCAAGGCGCTTCAGGGCGGCCCCGCCTCGATGGTCGCGCCGATCGACAAGCTCAGTGTGGCGATCACGATCGTGCTCGGCATCGTGATTCTCGGGGAGCAGCCGAGCTGGAAGGTGATCCTGGGCGGCTCGCTGATCGCGGCCGGTTCGCTGGTCATGGTATTGCCGGACAAATTTTAGAGCTTATCGACCGATAAGCTCTTGGCGTTTGCCGGCCGGGTAAGCCGGACCGTCCGGTTCCATGAATGCGCCGCGGGAAAGCGGCGGGCGCTTCGTCTTCCTCCGGCTCCTGCGCGGCGTTTGATGGGCGGCGCCGGAGATCAGTACTTGATTGCGACGCCGCGGATTACGGTGGTGACCTTGTTCACCAGCCCGAGCAGATTGCTGTGGATGCAGTCGACCTCCAGGTCGATGATGTCGTCCGCGTCGCGGCACTCCTCGAGCGCTTTGGCCTTGAGCGTGGCATAGCTGGCGTCGCCGATCGAAACCAGCCCGCAGAAGCTGGTGGTGACGGCTTCGGCTTTGACCTGTTTCAGCACGGTGAATTTCCGCTGGGACGGAAGCTGCTTCGGCGCGACCATCTGGGCATTCTGCATTTCGGAGTAGAGCAGCCCCGGCGGAACGGTCGGAAAGCCGGAGTTGTTCATTTTCGGGCCGAGACAGCCGGAGAGCAGGAGCATGGCGGCGGCTCCGCCGGTACAGAGAAGTGTGGTCGGTTTCATTGTCTGCCTTTCCGGAAGAGTCAGTAGTTCGGGATCTCCACCCAGCCGCCGGTCCGTTCGGATTCGTAGACTGCCAGGACCAGCGCCGCGGAATCGGCCGCGTCGGCCATGGTCACTTCGGTCTGGCGTTTTTCGCGGATCGCTTCGAGGAAATCGGCCAGCTGCGCCGTGTGTCCGGCGCCGTAGTAGGCTTTGCCGACGATGGCGGCCTGCTCCTCTCCCCGGGCGGTCAGCGCCTGCGTGATCTCGTCGGCCCGCCCTTCGACGGAGGACTCGACGAAAACCGGCTTCTCATTCGCATATTCGAGGTTCGCTTCCGTCCCCACGACGGTCAGGAAACTCCGCCATTCGACGCAGCTCGAGTTGGTCGCCGCGACCGTGCCGAACAGGCCCGAGCCGAATTCGACCACGAACGCGGCCGTGTCTTCGACTTCGATCACCCCCTGATGCGTCAGGTTCGCGGTGCGGCCGGCCAGCCGCTTCACGTTTCCGAACAGGTAGCGCAGCTGGTCGAGATGGTGAATCGCCTGGTTGATCAGGATGCCGCCGCCTTCGCCGGAGACGGTTCCGCGCCAGGCGTCTTTTTCATAATATTCGTTCGTGCGCAGGCAGCTGAAGACGAGGTTCACCGCAAGCACCCTGCCGAATTTTCCGTCCGCGATGAGTTTTTTCAACCGGCGGTTGGCCGGTTCATAGCGGTGCTGGAAGATGCCGGCGGCGGTGAGCTCCGGGTGCGCCGCGGCGGCCTTCGTCATGCGGGCGAGGTCCTCCGGCACGCGGCCGAGCGCTTTCTCGCAGATGACATGCTTGCCGGCCGCGAGCGCGTCGCAGACGATCTGCGCGTGGCTGGCGTGGTCGGTGCAGACGCTGACCGCGTCGACCTCCGGATCGGCCAGCAGTTCTTTGTAGTCGACGGAACGCCGTGAGATGCCGTATTTGTCGCCGAGCGCGTTGACGCGCTCCGGAATCAGGTCGCAAAGGTGAATGACTTCAACTTCCGGCAGCGACCGGTAACCTTCGATATGGGTCGGAGCGATCACGCCGCAGCCGATGATCCCGCACTTGATCATGATGACAATTCCCCGTCTGTATGGTGCCCGTTCCGGCGCGAGACCGGTACGGGCGGCTCCCGAATTAAGGTGTTAGCCCTATAAGATATCCTCCCCGTTTCGCATTTTCAAGAAAAAATACTTGCACAACCCGGCGGAAAGGGATATTTTATGCGGAATATCAATCTATCGACAGGATGGTTACATGCAAAATCAGGATTCATCCCGGGAGAATCTCGGTTCCCGGCTCGGTTTCATTCTGCTTACGGCGGGCTGTGCGATCGGTCTCGGCAACATCTGGCGTTTCCCGTTCATCTGCGGCCAGTACGGCGGCGCGATCTTCGTGCTGATCTATCTGTTTTTCCTGATCGCGCTCGGTTTTCCGGTCATGGTCATGGAGCTTTCGCTCGGCCGGGCGAGCCGCCGCAATATCTTCGGCGCCTATAAGACGCTTGCGCAGGATAAGCGGTTGAAATGGCATTATCCGGGCGCCGTTTTCTTTCTCGGCAATGTGGTCCTGATGATCTTCTACACGACCGTCACCGGCTGGATGGTCGCTTATGCGCTGAAGTTCGCGACAGGGGCGGTTTCGGGGCTCGGCGCGGAGGGCGTCGGCAGGCACTTCGGCGATTTCCTCGCCAATCCGGTCGCGATGGTCGGCTGCATGCTGTTCGCCGTGGTTTTCGCAACGGCCATCTGCGCGATCGGGCTCCGGAAAGGAGTCGAGCGGATCACGAAACTGCTGATGGGCTGTTTATTCCTGCTGCTGGTCGGACTCTGCATCCGGGCGCTTTTCCTGCCCGGCGCGGCGGAGGGGATGCGCTTCTATCTGTGGCCGAACCCGGCCTCCATCGAGCATGTCGGCATCCTGAAAGTGATCGTCGAGGCGATGAACCAGGCGTTTTTCACGCTGAGTCTCGGCGTCGGCAGCATTGCGATCTTCGGCAGCTACATCGACCGCGACCACACGCTGCCGAAGGAGACGCTTGCGATCGTCGGGCTCGACACGCTCGTCGCGCTGCTGGCCGGAGTCATCATCTTCCCGGCCTGCTTCTCCTTCGGAGTCAGCCCCGACTCGGGGCCGGGGCTGGTCTTTGTCTCCCTGCCGAACGTCTTCAACGTCATGCATGGCGGCCGCTTCTGGGGGACGCTCTTTTTCCTTTTCATGAGCGCGGCGGCGCTGACCACGGTCGTGGCGGTTTTTGAGAACATCATCGCGTTCCTGATCGACGAGCTGAGGCTGGGGCGCACGGCCGCTTCGCTGGCGACGGGCGCGGGGATCGCACTGCTTTCACTGCCCTGCGCGCTCGGCTTCAATCTGCTTTCGGACATTCACCCGATGGGGGGAGAAAGCACGTTTCTCGATCTCGAGGATTATATCGTCAGCGGCAATCTGCTGCCGCTCGGGAGCCTTTTCATCATCCTCTTCTGCGCCTCGTCCCGCGGCTGGGGGTGGAAGAATTTCCTGGCCGAAGCCAATACCGGCAGCGGGCTGCGCTTTCCGGCCGCGCTGCGGCTCTACGTCACCGTCGTGATTCCGATTCTGATCGCCGGATTGTTCCTGCTCGGCTTCGCAAAGCAGTGGTTCGGATTTGACATTTAGGAAAAGAACGTTATATTATCCTGTAATTGCCCGTTTCAACTAAACAAATCCAAGGAGAATGATAGAAATGGCTGCTAACGTCAATCCCGAAAAGTGTGTCGGCTGCGAAGCCTGCGTCGGTGCCTGCCCGGTCGAAGCGATTTCCATGAACGACGGCAAGGCCCAGGTCGATGCCGGCACCTGCATCGATTGCGGCGCCTGCGTCGGCGAGTGCCCGTCCGAAGCGATCTCGCTCTAAAGGCTTTTCGTTTCCAATCACGGCGGAACGCACTCGTGCTTTCCGCCGTTTTTTCATACAGCGGGGCCTTTTGTGGACAGACGAATCTTGAAACTGATTCCGCCGGCTTGCGTCATCGGCGCGCTGTTTCTCTACGCTTCCGCATACCTGAACCGCGATCTCTGGTTCGATGAAGCCCTGACTTTCCTGAATTTCGCCCAGATGGATTCCCCGCTGGAGATTTATCGAAACTACGTCATTCCGAACAACCAGATCCTCTACACGGTCGTTCTGCACTACTGGTCGATGCTGTTGCCGGAGGGGATCGACCCGGTGGTCTGGTTCCGGCTCCTTTCGTTCCTGTTCGGAGGCGCGACGCTGCTGCTGCTCTACCGGCTGTTCCGCGTGCGGATGGGGGGAGGGGCGATTCTGCTGCCCGTGCTCGTCGCCCTCGCCGTCTCCGTGCCGTTCCTGATTTACGCGACCGCGCTCCGCGGTTATATGCTGAGCGCTCTCTTCGTTACGCTCACGCTCGACGCGGCCTTGAATTTCGCCGGCCGGCCCGGGGTGAAGCGGGGAATCCTGTACGGCGTCTGTTCGCTGGCGACCGTCGCGGTGATTCCGTCCAATCTGGCCGTGCTGGCCGGAGTGGTGCTTTATGCGCTGCCGGTATTCGGCTGCCGCTTTTACGCGCGGCGCGCCTTCTGGCTGCTGGCGCTGATTCCGCCGGCCGCGTTCCTGCTGTTTTATCTGCCGATCCTGCGGCAGTTCCTCGGCTGCCTGCGTCTCGGGGAGGGGTGGAATGACGGTTCCCGGGCGCTGCTGGCCGTGCTGGCCGCGTTCGTCTACTCGTTTGCGATGCTGCTGCTGCCCGGTACCGGGTCGCTGCTGGCGTTCGACCGGGTCCGCTACCGATGGGTCCGGTCGGTGCGGGCGCTCATCTGGCTGCTGCCGGTTCCGATGGCGCTGCTGCTGCCGGTGGCGCCGTTTCCGCGCGTCTTTTTCCCGTTCTGGCCGCTCTGGGTGCTGCTGCTGGCGGCCGGGGTCCGCGATCTGACCGCGCTCAACTGCCGCTGGCGCCGCCGCTGGAATTTCGGCGTCTGGATCGGCGGGCTGACGGCCGTTGTGCTCGGCTGGAGCTTCATCGCCCAGCAGCCGATGTTCCGGCTGGTTTTTTCGCGGCGCTTCGGCGGCGCCGGAGCCGACGACTACTTTTACGGTTACTATCTGCGCGCCGAGCACACGCCGCGCGCGACGGCGGCGGAACTGGCCGAGCGCTTCGGCGGCCGGCCGCTCTCTTTTTACGCAAGCTTTCAAGCCGACCCGTGGCCGCTGCTGTTCTATCTGAATGCGGCCGGAGTCGAGTTCCGGGATTTCCGCTTCGACGGCCCGCGCGGGCCGGTGGAGGCGCTGGCGCCCGGCATGTTCGTGATCCTGCGTTCGGACGAATCCGCAGCGGAGATCGAAAAGCGGTTCGGCCGCCGCCTGACCCCGCTGTTCTCGAATGAAAATCACGGAGTCTACCGTGTCCGCTGATCCGATCGTCGTCATCATGGGGCCGACCGCCTCCGGCAAGAGTGCGCTGGCGCTCGAACTGGCGCGGAAGCGGGGGGGCGAGATCGTCTCGGTCGATTCGATGCAGTTCTACCGCGGGCTTGAGATCGGGACGGCCCAGCCGACGGCGGAGGAGCAAATGGAGATTCCGCACCATCTGGTCGGCTGTTTCGATTTCCACGAACGCATCGATGTCTTCATGTTTCAGCGCCTCGCGGACGCCGCCATTGCGGAGATCCGGCAGCGGGGCCGGCTGCCTGTGCTGGCGGGCGGGACCGGGCTTTATCTGCGCGCGCTCTTGTACGGGCTGGACGATCTGCCGGCCGACCCCGGGCTCCGGAAAGAGCTCGATGCGGCCTACGACTCCGAGGCCGGTGAAACGGCGCTGAAGCGGAGAATGGCCGAACTCGACCCGGCCGGGCTTGCGCGCTGGGAGAATTGCCGCCGCCGGCTGATCCGGGCGCTTGAGGTCCGGCTTCTGACCGGGAAATCGATTCTCGAGCTGCAGAAGAATCCGTTCGACCGGCTGCGTTACCCGGTTCGGGCCTGGCGGCTCGATCCGGAGCCGGAGGTGCTCAGGGAACGCATCGCGCGCCGTGCGAGGCGGATGCTGGAAACCGGGTGGATCGAAGAGGCGGAGCGCGCCATTGCTTCCGGGCTCCTCGAAACGCCGACCGCGCACCAGGCGCTCGGCTACCGCCTGATCGCGGAGCATCTGGCCGGAAGGTTTGATTTCGAAGAGCTGCACGCCCGCATCAGCACCGCGACCTGGCAGCTGGCGCGCCGCCAGCGGACCTGGTTCCGCCACCAGCATCCGGAGGCGGAGCCGCTGAGGAGCGGTGCGTCCGTTCCGGAGACGGCGTGATTTCCGGGCTGTCCGGGAGAGCCGTTTCCGGATTTTTTTACCGTTCCCCTTGCAAACCGGATCTGGCGTGTTATATTAATTGTCGACAATTAAATAATATAGGTTGCCAAATGATGATGACATTGCTTGATGCATTAAAAAATTATCTGCGGGAGAACGGATATCGCTCCGGGGAAAAAATTCCGACGGAGATGGAACTGGCGGCGCATTTCAACGTGAGCCGGAGCAGAATCCGTGAGGCGACCACGACGCTTTGCCTGCAGGGAATTCTCGATAAAAAGGCGCGTCGCGGAACTGTGATCAGATCCATGGACCCGGAGTCGGCGGGCAGCGATCTGCTGTTCCGGTTTTCGCTGGACAACGTCGATCCGGCGGATTATCTGGAGGCGCGCAAGGTGATTGAGCGGGCGGTCATGCCGCTGACGGTCAGACGGATCACCCCGGTCATGCTGCGGCAGCTGGAAAATCTGACGGAGAAAATGGAAGACCCCGGCACTTCGCCCGAGGAAGCCGATCTTGCCGACCGTGATTTTCACCTTCTGCTGCTGAAGGCCTGCGGCAATCGGACGCTTCAGGTATTCGGCCGGGTTCTTCAGGCGCTGTTCCGGGAGGAGTTCCGCCGGCAGTACCGGCTTCCCGGGCTGGTCAGGGCCGCCGCCGCGGAGCACCGGAAACTCGTGACGGCGTTGAAGAATTCCGACGAAGCGGAAGCTGTCGAGCTGATCGCAAACCACATCAGGGAGTAATCGGAGGAGTTTCCCGGGCATGAAGAAGTCGGATCGGCAGCTTCCCGTCATCGGCTGCGGTATCCGCACTTATTTCAGAAGCAAGGTCTCTTCTTCGTTTTTTCGTATTTTCATGTGATATCCGGGGTGAAAACAAAGGGGGCATGGCATGAATAGACTATTCAGGTTATGGGCGGGGCGAAGCATCGATCCGGCGCGGATTCCGCTGCCCGGGCACATTTCACATCACGTCATCCGCCGGGCGGATGAGCGGTACCGTTTCCTTCTGGGCGCCGATATTGCCGATTTCGGCGGAACTTTGTTCTGCGGCTGGGGAAATAGCCGCAGGGACGAGAATGACCGCTGGTCCGTCATGCGGGGCTGCCGTTCCGGGGACGGCGGCCGTTCATGGGGGGCCGCCGAACGGATTTCCCCGCCGTTGTCCCGCGGTTTTTCCTGCAGTCACGGCGTGTTTTTTCCGTGCGGAGGCCGATTGCACGCGCTGGTTCCGCAAGCCCGGTACGGCATTCCCGGCGACAGTGCTTATCCGGGGCTTCGGACGGTGCTGATGACCCTGGCGCCGGACGGCTCCGCCTGGCAGTTTTCCGGTGTGGTGATTCCGGAACCCTTCTGGCCGATGGCGCGGCCGCAGAAGTCCGCGGCCGGCAATTATCTGCTGCCCGGAATCCGCTGCATCGGAGATAAGGCGCTTCCGGCTGTCGCCGTCAGCGACGGCGAACGGATCGACTGCTGGCGGATCGTTGAAATTCCGCAGCCGCGCCGGGCAGGCGCCTGGGGGGAGGGCGGGCTTCTGGTTGACGGGAGCCAGGTCGCTTTCGTGTTCCGCAACGGCTGGAAGGACCGGCCTTTCGCCCGCATCGCCTTCAGCGGGGACTGCGGTGAAAGCTGGTCGGAAACGGCGGATACCAATTTGCCGATGTCTCCGGCGAAGCCGTGCTGCGGAACCTTGTCCGACGGACGGCGATACCTGATTTTCAACCCCGCTCCGGATGCGCGGGATACTCTGGCGGTTGCGGTTTCGGCGCCGGGCGAACTGCAGTTTCGCTCGATCTGTGCGGTCCGGCACGGAAAGTCGCCTCGGCCGCGCTTCCGCGGCTGGGGGAAAGAGTGCCAGTGGGCGTATCCGTCGGCCTGCGAGTACAACGGTGCATTGCATATCGTATACGCATCGTCCAAAGAGGATTGCGTTCTGTCCGTCATTCCGCTGGACGAATTGAAATGAGCACCGGCGGCCGTTTCCGGGCCGGGCCGGTCTGGCTGGTCGGAGCCGCGATCTGCTTTGCGCTGATGGGCATCACTGTCAAGCAGGCGGTGACGGCCGGCGGCGTGAATATTTTCCAGCTCGGACTGATCCGTTTTCTGACTGCCGCGATCGGAGTGACGCTGCCCGCATTGTTCGGCTGCTGGTCGCTGCGTGTGATCAACCGGAGCTGCTTTCTGCTGCGCGGTTTTTTCGGCGCGGCGGGAAATTTTCTGATGTTCACGGTGATCATGCTGGTCGGGCTGGGACGCGGCAGCGTCATGATGCAGCTGATGGGCATTTTCGGCGCGCTGTCCGCACTGTTTCTCCTGGGGGAAGCGATGTCGCTGCGGCTGCTGACCGCAGTGCTCGCGGCTTCGGCCGGCGTGGTTTTATGCGCGGGCGGGAGACCTTCGCTGTATGAATGGCTGGCGGTCGGAGGCGCACTCTGTTCCGGACTGGCCCTGACCTTTATCCGCAAGCTTAACCGGACGGATAATCTGCATGTGGTCTTTTTCAGCCAGAGCGTCTGCGGGCTGGTCCTGATGGCGCCGACCGTCTGTTTCGCCGGATTTCCGGCGACCCGAACCGCCTGGGCCGCCGGCCTGCTGCTGACCTTTTTTGATACGGCCGGACAGTATTTCATGACCCACGGGATGACGCGCACCCCGGTGGCGGCAGCCGGTTTCCTGCTGATGCTTTCCCCCGTGGTCAGCCTGGCCGTCGGGCTGTTCGCCTTCGGCGAAACGCTCGATTTCCTGCAGGTCTCCGGCTGCGCCCTGATTCTGACCGGCGGAATGCTTTCCGTCACCGGCGCTTCAGCACCAGCGCGGAGCGGTTCGGCAGATAGAGGCTCAGGCGCGAGTTCCGCGTAAAGTAGGTCTGGCCCGGTTCGCGCCGCGCGAAGCCGCCGAATTCCGGCGCGTCGGAGTCCAGTACCGTCTCGAATACCCCCTCCCGCACTTCGAAGGCGTAGTCGAAATACGACCTTTCCGGATGGAAATTGAAGCAGAAATAGAGATCGTCCCGCTCGAAAATCAGGATTTTCGCGGTTTCGTCGAGCCGCACCAGCTGCGGGATGCAGCGTGTGAATTCCGGACGGCTCTTCACCGTTTCGAGCATTGCCCGGTCGAAAACAGCGAGGAAGCGGTAGCGCAGATCCGGATTCTCCGCCAGCGACCAGAGCCGCCGCGCGTGCATCATGGACCAGTGGTTCCCCTCGCGCGGAAAGTCGATCCACTCCGGATGCCCGAACTCGTTGCCCATGAAGTTCAGGTATCCGTGTCCGGCCGAGGCGAGCGTCGCAAGGCGCATCATCTTGTGCAGCGCGACCGCGCGATCCACGGCGAGACTGGCGGAGGAGACGTGCATCGCGTCGTACATCGCGGCGTCGGCGAGCCGGAAAATCGCGGTTTTGCCGCCGACGATCGCCTGGTCGTGGCATTCGGCGTAGCTGATCGAACGCTCGTCGCGCCGCCGGTTGCAGAGTTCGTGGTACATCCAGCCGAGCGGCCAGTTTTCATCCGGAATGTCGAAGAGCTTGAACCACATGTCCGTCACCCCCATCGCCAGGCGGTAATCGAAGCCGATTCCTCCCGGCTGGCCGAGCGGCGCGGCGAGTCCCGGCATGCCGCTGACGTCTTCGGCGACGGTCACGGCATCGGGACGCACCGTGTGGATGACCGTGTTGGCGAGCCCGAGATAGCAGACAGCATCCTCATCCACGTCGGGCCCGAAGTAGTCGGCGTACGACGTGAAGGTCTTCCCTAGCCCGTGATGCAGGTACATCATGCTTGTCACGCCGTCGAAACGGAACCCGTCGATGCGGAATTCGTCGAGCCAGTAGCGGCAGTTCGACAGCAGGAAATGCAGCACCTCCGGCTTCGCATAGTCGAAGAGCAGCGAGTCCCACGCCGCGTGCTCGCCGCGCGCTCCCGCGTGAAAGAACGCGGTGCGGCTGCCGTCGTAGCGGCCGAGCCCTTCGACCTCGTTGCGGGTCGCATGCGAGTGCACGAGGTCGATGATGACGCGCAGCCCGAGGCCATGCGCCGCATCGACCAGCTCCTTGAACTCGTCCGGTGTGCCGAACCGCCCCGCCACTGCGAAGAAATTGGCGACGTGATAGCCGAAACTGCCGTAGTACGGATGCCCCATGACCGCCATCAGCTGAATCGTATTGTAGCCGGCCTTTGCGATGCGCGGCAGGGTTTTCACCCGGAACTCCGCAAAGCTGCCGACCTTCGGCTCTTCCTGCGCCATGCCGACATGCGACTCGTAGACGAGCGGCATGGCGGGAGCGGGCGGCGACGGATGCCGGAACGCATAGGGCCGTTCCGGCGCGTAGACCACCGCCGAGAAGAGACCGGTCGCTTCATCCTGCACGACGCAGCGGGCATAGGCGGGCACCCGGTCGCCACGGCCGCCCTCCCACTCCATAGAGAGCAGGTAGTGGTCGCCGTGGCGGAGCGCTTCGGCCGGAAGCCGGAGTTCCCATGCGCCGCCCGGCTTTGATTTCATGACGAATCCGGGGCGCTCCTCCCAGTTGGTGAAGTCTCCGCGGACGATGATCCGGGTCGCATTCGGCGCCCATTCGCGGAATACCCATCCGGCCGCATCGCGGTGCAGCCCGAAATATTCATGGCCCGAAGCGAAATCGGCCAGGCTCATGCGCCCGCCGGTCAGCTTCCGGGCGGTCTCGGCCGTCCGAAGGGTCCGGGCGGCGAGCGCGTCGCGGTACGGCGCCAGGCACGGATCGCAGGCCAGCGGCGCCGGTTCGTTGCTCAACCGGGTAAAACAGTTCATGGCCGCCGCCTTTCGTCAGTGCTGGACCAGCGGACGCGCCAGCATGTTTTCGTAGATTTTGATATACTCCTGCGCGGTCACATCGTGATTGAAGCGGAGCTTCGATTCGCGCATCACGCGGGAGATTTCCGGCTCCTTGACCTCCGGCGGCAGCGACCAGAAGCGCATCGCTTCATCCATCGCCCACATGAGCCCGCCGTCGTCGTAGGTTTCGAAGAGGAACCCGTTGCCGGTGTGGGTGTTCACATTGAGCGGCTCGACCGTGTCGTGCAGCCCGCCGGTGTCGTGCACCACGGGGAGGCTGCCGAAATACTGGCTTGTCATCTGCGGCAGTCCGCACGGCTCGAACAGCGACGGCATGAGAATGAAATCGCTCGCCGCGAACGCGAGGCGCGAAAGTCCCTCGTCGAAATCGCAGACCAGCACGCGGTCGTAGAAGTCGTGCCGGGCGACGATGTCGCGGAAGATCGGCTGATAGCTGCCGTTGGCCACGATTGCGATCTGGAGTCCCTGGTCCCAGTATTTGTGGACGACGTTGTAGAGATTGTCCGTGAGCAGCGAACACCCCTTCTGCATCGGGTCGAGGCGCGAAGGCCAGAAGAAAAGCGGCGCGTTCTGATCCTCGCGCAGCCCGGTGCGGGTCTGAAACGCGATCTTGTTGACCTGCTTGCCTTTCACGTGCGTCTCGGCGTCGTATTTGACTTCGATGTAAGGATCGGTTTCGGGCGTACTGGTTTCGTCGGGCGAGTTCAGGATGCCCGAGGCGCAGCCGGAATAGTACTTTCCGGCCATCTCGCGGCGGATGTTGTCCGGCACGAACGGGTGACGTCCCTCCACGACCTCCTTGAGGAAGGTCGGACTGACCGTATTGATGAAGTGCGCGGCGAAAATTCCGGAGGCGAGCATGTCGACCGGATTGTTCGACCGGCTTTCCTCGTAGTTCAGCGGCGGGCGCTCGTAATAGAGATTCTGCCAGAACGGCGCCGCGTCGATGCCGCGGTCTTCGATCTGGGCCAGCGTCGCCTTGTGGGTGTGGATGTTGTGCACCGTGAAGAGGCACGGAATCCCCATCCGCCGGGCAGCGGCCGGGATGAGCCCGGTCATCCAGTCGTTGCAGTGGATCAGATCCGGCTTCACGTCCGGGATGATGTTGTTGATCACCTCGCGCTGGAACGCCATCGCCTGAAGAAAGCTGTCCTTCGAATAACTGCTGTAAACCGAATCCCGGTAGTAGAAGATGCGGTCCTCCGCCAGATGAATCCGGCTGTTGTGCAGGTGGCTCATGTAGACGCGCAGCTCGTCGCTGATCAGCTTGCCGACGTCGACGTGGAACATCTTGCGGTAGTGCGGCAGTGCGACGTGCACGTCGGCTCCCTGGCGGAACAGGGCGCCGACCAGCGAGGCCGACACGTCCGCCAGGCCGCCGGCCTTGGCGTGCAGCACATTTGCCATGTTGCCCATCCCCTCGGGAAGATAGGTGATTTCAGGGGTGACGACCAGGATGGTCGGCGATTTGTAATTGGTTCTTCTCATCATGTCGGCGTTCTCCTCACTCTGCCGGAAAATTGACGGACGGCGGCGGAAACGGAGAAGCCGCCTCCTCCGTTTCCGTCCTCCGGACAACTGCGCGTCAGCGCGGCCAGCACATGAAGCCGGGCACGCTGTTGTCCCACTCGTGTCCCGCCGCCTTGATGCGGGCGGTCAGCCCGAACCGGCCGGACACGCGGCAGGTCAGTTCGCAGCTGTAGCGGTAGTTGTTGTCGTCGAGCGTCTCCGCCAGCTCCATTTTCTCCGCGCCGCTGGTGATGATCTCATTGTGCGCGTTGACGGTGCCGAAGTAGGCTTCGACTTCAACTTCTTCCGGCTTGAGCCCGGCGAGATAGACGCGGGTTGAAACCTTGAACTTGTCGCCGACATGCAGATCGGCGAGGTCGCCTTCGACGGCCGGCCGTTCGATATAGAGTTTGCCGCCGTCGAAATTCTCGACCAGCCGCTCTTTCTCGGCCACCAGCTCTTTGGCGAAGGCGGCGTCGTCCGCGGTCAGCTTCCGGTAGGAGGCGGCGGCGGGTTCGTAGAAGAAGCGGTTGTACTCTTCGACCATGCGCTCGCTCGAGAACTCCCCGAGTCCGGTCACGATCGAAGCTTTCATGCGCTTGATCCAGCGCTGCGGCAGGTCGCCGCCGGAACGCTCGTAGAAGCACGGGATGATGTCGTTCTCAAGGAGGTTGAAGAGCTGCTGCGACTCGTAGTTGTCGCGGTCCTCGTCCTCGGTGTAGTAGTCGTTGCCCTCGATGGCCCAGCCGTTTTCCCCGTTGTACCCCTCGGCCCACCAGCCGTCGAGGATGCTGCAGTTGATGACGCCGTTGATGGCGGCCTTCATGCCGGAGGTGCCGCTCGCCTCCTGCGGGCGGCGCGGCGTGTTGAGCCAGACGTCGACGCCCTGCGTAAGGCTGCGGGCCATGCCGATGTCGTAGTTTTCGAGGAAGACGAGCCGGTCCTGCACGCCGTGGTTCTCGGCGAACTGGACGAGTTCCTGGATCAGTTTCTTGCCTTCGTCGTCGGCCGGGTGCGCCTTTCCGGCGAAGATGAACTGGATCGGGCGGGTCTTGTCCTTCAGCAGCGCGATGAGCCGGTCCGGATTGCGCAGCAGCAGAGTGCCGCGCTTGTAGGTCGCGAAGCGGCGCGCGAAGCCGATGGTCAGGATGTCCGGCGAAAGCGTGTTTTTCGTCTTGTCGACCTTGACTTTCGAGCGGTCGGACAGGTAGCGGACGTTGCTCTGCAGCAGGCGGCGGGCGCGCCTGACCAGCGACTGGCGGCAGAGTTCGTGCGCCATCCAGAGCTCTTCGTCCGGCAGCGTGTTGATGCCTTCGATCAGCTGGTCGACCGGGGGATTGTGCGCCCATTTCGGAGTCAGGTAGCGTTCGTAAAGCCCCCAGAGCCGGTTCGACACCCACGACGCGATATGGACTCCGTTCGTGATGTGCTTGATCGGAATCTCCGAGACGGAGCGCTGCGGCCAGAGGTTTTTCCACATATCGCGGGCGACTTCGCCGTGCAGCTTGCTGACGCCGTTGCTGTAGTCCGCCAGGCGCAGCCCGAAGACGGTCATCGACATCTCGCTGGCGTGGTTGCGGTCGTTGATCGGGATGCCCCAGCGGATCACGCGGTTCACGTCGAGGTGCGCTTCCGCGGCGAACACGTTCAGGTACGGGCGCAGCATGCCGATGTCGAACACCTCGTTGCCGGCCGGGACCGGCGTATGCGTCGTAAAGACGTTCGAGCGCCAGACCGCCTCCAGCGCGACGTTCGGGTCGTAGCCGAGGTCGTTCACGAGGTGGGCGATGCGGGCCAGCGAAAGGAAGCCGGCGTGGCCTTCGTTCATATGGCAGACCGACGGGTCATATCCCATCGCGATCAGCGCCTTGAAGCCGCCGATGCCGAGCAGGAGCTCCTGATGCAGGCGCATGCGCTTGTCGCCGCCGTAGAGTCGCCACGAAACCTCGCGCAGATCCGGCGGGTTCTCCGGAATTTCGGTATCGAGCAGCAGCAGCGGGACGTTGCCGACCCAGAGCACCCAGACCGCCGCGAAGAGTTCGCGGTCGATCAGGCGGATGCTGATGGTGACCTCTTTGCCGTTCTTGTCGAGGCCGCGCTCGAGCGGAAGGTTGTGGATCTCGGAGACCGGGTAGTGTTCGATCTGCCAGCCGTTGCGGTCGAGCACCTGCGTGAAGTAGCCCTGGCGGTAGAGCAGCCCGACCGCGACCAGCGGCAGCGAGAGATCGCTTGCCGCCTTCAGGTGGTCGCCGGCGAGGACGCCGAGGCCGCCGGAGAAGATCCGGATGCTTTCGTGAATGCCGAATTCAAGCGAAAAATAGGCGATGGAGCGGTCTTTTTCGTTTTCGCTTTTCGGTGAGACGCGTTCGAATTCGGCCTGCACCGTGCGCAGGTGGCGGCGGTAGGTCGGGTCGTGCGCGAGCTCTTCGAGCCGCGACTGCGGAACCGTGCGCAGGAATTCCTTTGCGTTGCCGGAGAGTTCGCGCCAGAGGTTCGGGTTGATGCGGACGAAAAGCTCGATGGCCAGCGGGTGCCAGCACCACCAGATATTGTTGGACAGCGTTTCGAGAAACTTGAGCTCCTCCGGAATCCGCGGGCCGACATTGTAAAGTTGTACATCCATATGCTGTGGTTTCCTATATGATAAAAGTTCCGGAACCGGCGCGTTCCGCGTGATTCGCGGTTCGGACGGCGGAGAACTTTTACGGTTTCTGTTTCATGCTCTCCCGCCCGGCTGCTTCCGGAAAACGGGAGAGGACCGTTCGCGGCTCCGGAACTTTCTCCCGGACCGGATTGCGCCGCGACGGCGGAATCACTTCGATTCGAGTTCCAGAACGCTGTTCAGCGAACCGATGTCGTTCGGGACGAAGTTCGGGTTGCGTTCATCGATTTTCCATTCGCCGTTGATGACGAATTTATACTCGTAGACGCCCGGTTCGAGCATCATCGTGCCGGTGTAGATGCCGTCGCCGTTCTTGTCGACGAGCTGCTTGTCCGGCAGCCAGTCGTTGAAGCTGCCGGCCACGGCCACGACCTTGCCCGGCTCGTCTTCCAGAAGAAAGGTGACCCGGCGCCGGATCGGCCGGTTGGTTTTCGTCATGTTCTTGCCTGCCATAATACGCCTCCTCATGGGTTGGTGGTAAACGCCGCTCTCTGCCGCCGCCGCAACCGCGGCGGCATGTTGTTCGGATACCGCAATTCGTTATCGCCGAAGTCGTAATGAAAAACGGCAAAACGGAAACGATTCGAAAATGAATGAAAATCTTTTCCGGTATCCCTGCTACTCCTTCCTTAATATATCACCGCTTTTGATGTTGTCAAATATATTTTTCTTGTTAAAATGTTAACTTTCAATGAAAAAGAGTGTGATTGCCCTGTATGTGAAATTATGTTTTAATTTTACATCGATCCGGAAGTCTGGAGACCGGTTATTTTTATCGTTTATAAGATGTTGCGGATTGTCCGGCTGGATTTGAAAAACAGCTTGAACCCGGTTGGCCGGCTTCTGAACGGAAAAAATGAGTTTGCTTTGGACTGTATTGACTTTTTACGCCTTTTTGCCGGATTGGAAAACGGAGACCTAGCTGTTTGCCGTTCGGACGGGTATAATATGGACGGGCGCGGCGGAATCATTTGCGGAAGCCGCGCATGCTTTCAACCCCAGGGGAAGGAGTCACCATAGAGATGCGTTGGGAAAAACTTGATCTGGAAGTGTCGCTGAAGCCTTTTCAGGATCGCAGCGCGGGCGGTTACGAGCGTGTGGCGGAACAGATATTCCGGCAGTGGAA